>JBKJMA010000257.1:0-17846 GCA_046596505.1 Sphingomicrobium sp. | reverse complement strand
TGCCGCTATGGAGGAGCTTCGAGAGCAGCACGACATCCCGAGCCTTCCTATCCATGACGGCCTTATCGTGGCCGTGGCGAACCTGGCGGTGGCTGAACAGGTATTGGTTGGATCATTCCAGAGGTACATTGAGAGCGAGACGGGAAGTGCTTGTCGAGCCACTCCCTCGGTGAAGTGGAAAGGTACCGTAAGGCCCTGATGGTGAGTGATGGTTGACCACCATTACCACCTTGCAGGGTCCTGTTGGGGCCACACGGGCCGAGAGCATACCAGTACAGAAAGTCTTCTCGCGCCTCTCGAGGATAATGGGGTGTCCCGTAGGCAACGATAAAGGGCATAAAACCTTTAGAAGGTTCTGTTCTGAAAGGCCCGAGTTCTGCTGAGCTGGGCCGTAGGACCCCATTGGGCTGTGGGTTAGTTTCAGGCCCTCGACAGAGGACGGGGCGCAAACTTGGGACCATTCGCTACTTCGAGGCGGCCACGAACCCAAATAGCGGGAGAGGAGGCCTTTCCGATACGCTTCTAACATCATGTGACCACTTAACGCCGCGCTCTCCGGCAACCAGCTGCCCGAGATGGACGGGGGGCCGTTGCGATCGAAGGACCGAACGGAACCTAGCCTTTTTCAGTTTGCGACCTGCGCTGAACCTCCACTCGCATAACGCTTCAGAACGAACGACCAGACCTGATCGACCTTCGCGTTCCACAAGTCCTCTGGATATGGCTCCTGCGGCAGCTCGTTTAACCGCATCCTGATGGCTGTCCAGACCGCTCCGCGTGTTTCCTGGCCACGCACCCAGTCGATCGTATCCACCAACTCATGAAGCTTCTCCAGGAGTTGCCTGGCCGTCTGGAACAGGCGACGCGATAGGTCCTGAAGATCGACTTGCACTTGTCCCCCCTTTGATGCCGGAAGTGATCAACTGTTACTGAGCAAGAGGCAAGGGACTAGTCGTGCGCAGCCATTCGAAGGACGGGGTCTTTACGCTACAACAGGAGCAAATTGTGCGCCCCCGCCGCGGCGATCTCGAGCGCGCGCTTGGCGGTTTCCTGGCCCTTGACCTGGACGAGGTCCGGGCCTCGCCTGGCTTCCTCGACCTCGCCCGGAACGGGGGTCGCAAGCAACGCGGTTCCGCGCAAATGCGCCAGCAGCGACAGCAGGTCGGGCGCGGCGATGACCTCGACGTCGCCCGCCCACGCCGCCTCCGACCCCTGCGCGGCGGGGCAGATCAGCCCTTTCCCGGTGGCCGAGGCGTGAAGCGCGGCGAGCAGCACGCCGGCCGAGGGCGCGATCCGCGCATCGAGCCCGAGTTCGCCGACGACGACATAATGGCTCAGCGCCTCGCTATCGACGACACCCATTGCCGCGAGCAGCGCCAGCGCAATCGGCAGGTCGAAGTGCGATCCTTCCTTGGGCAGGTCGGCGGGCGACAGGTTGGCGACGATCCGCTTGGGCGGGACCGCGATGCCCAGCGCCGAGATCGCCCCGCGCACTCGTTCGCGGCTTTCGCCGATCGCCTTGTCGGCGAGGCCGACGACGGTGAACATTGCCTGGCCCGGGGTCAGCTGGACCTGGACTTCGACGGGGCGGGCTTCGAGACCGAGATAGGCCACGGTCGAGACAATCGCGACCATCAGCGGAAGCCCGCTGGCGGATCGCACGGTCGGAAAGTCAATGAGCCCCCTAGCTCGGCAAAATCAGGCTAGGCGCGGGCGACTGGCGACGCAAGGCTTGCGTCGCGCTCCGCCTCGTACCACATCGACAACCATGTTCATGCGCGGCAAAATACGGGCCTGGCTCGATCATCCGTGGGTCGAGATACTGCTGTTCATGGTCGGTGTGCTGCTGATCATCGCCTCGCCGGTGGCCGGCATAATCCCCGGACCGGGCGGGATCTTCGTCTTCGCGGCGGGGCTCGCGCTGGTGCTCAAGACGAGCATGTGGGCCAAGCGGCGCTACGTCCACTTCAAGCGGTGGCAGCCCAAGGTCGGCGCGTGGTCCGACTGGGGTCTGCGCCGCGCCAGTGCCAAACGCCGCAAGGAGCTGCGCAAGGCGGGCGAGATTGGCGAACCCGAGGCGCGCGGCGATTGACTTTGGCGCATCCCCTCCGTATCGGCTCCCCAACGGAGGCCACCCGAGCGGTGGCCCTTACCCAATAGATCTTCGAAGGCATGAGCGATGAAGCGCACTTTCCAGCCGAGCAATCTGGTCCGCAAACGGCGGCACGGGTTCCGTGCCCGCTCGGCGACGGTCGGCGGCCGCAAGGTATTGGCCGCGCGCCGCAGTCGCGGCCGCAAGAAGCTCAGCGCTTAACCACGCTTACCAAGCGCTCGGATTTCCTCGCCGCCAACCGCGGCCAGCGCTATCCGATGCCCGGCTTCGTCCTGCTTGTTCGCCCGCGCGGCGACGAGGACGCGGGCATCAGGATCGGGTTCACGGTGACCAAGAAGATCGGCAATGCGGTCGTTCGCAACCGCATGAAGCGCCGCTTCCGCGCCTTGGCACGCGAGCATCTGCCGACCCGCGGCATCCCCGGTGCCGACCATGTGCTCATCGGTCGCGCGGGCGGGATCGAGCGCGATTTCAGTACCTTGTCGGACGAACTGCAGCGCGCCTTGCAAAAAGCTGCGCGATGATCGCCAGGGCGCTGATCCTCATCGCGCGCGGCTGGCAATTGGGCCCGTCGCGCATCCTGCCGCCGTCGTGCCGCTTCAGCCCGAGTTGTTCGGCCTATGCGATCACCGCGCTTCGGCGCTATGGGGCGGCAAAGGGCGGCTGGCTCGCCCTGAAACGCATTTTCCGCTGCCATCCGTGGGGCGGCATGGGTCACGACCCGGTACCGTAAGGATCAAGAGTTGAAAGACAATCGCAACATGGTCCTGGCGATCCTGCTCAGCGCGCTGGTGCTGCTGGGGTGGAGCTTCCTCGGGCCGAAAATCTTGCCTACCGCCGGTCCGCAGACCGCGCAGGTCCGTGACGGCAAGACCCATGCCCTGCCCCAGCCGCAGGCCAGTCCTGCCGGCACTGGCGTCCTGACCGCCGCTGCGGGTGCGCTGCGAGTGCGCGCAGACGTTCTGCGCTCGACGCCCCGCATCAAGATCGACACGCCGAGCCTGCTCGGCTCGATCAACCTCCAGGGCGCGCGGATCGACGACCTGCGCCTCGTCAAACAGCATGAAACGATCGCGCCCAACTCGGCTCCCGTCCGGCTGTTCTCGCCCGCCGGCGCGCCCGGCGCCTATTTCGCCGGCTTCGGCTGGCTCGGCGACGGGGTCGCGGTTCCCGGCTCCGACACCGCCTGGACCGCCTCGAGCCGCCTCCTCGCGCCGGGCAAGCCCGTGACCCTGTCGTGGGCCAACCCGACTGGCCAGAAGTTCGAACAAACCATCAGCGTCGACGACGAGTATCTGTTCACGGTTGAACAGCGCGTCACCAACGCCGGCGCCTCTGCGGTAACCTTGCGCCCTTACGGTTTCGCCAGCCGCGCAGCGCAGTCGGTCGATCCCTCGACCTGGACAAATCACGTCGGCCCGATGTCGGTCATCAATGCCAAGGCCGATTATTCGACCAAGTGGAAGACGCTCGACGAGGCCGGCGACGCGGGCAAGACCGGCGAAAGTGGCTCCGGCTGGGTCGGGTTCACCGAGAAATATTGGCTGACCGCGTTGGCCCCCACGGGCAATATCGCGCCGAGCTTCCGCCGCACCCCGGCGGGCGGTTACCAGGCCGATTACGCCGGCGCTCCGGTCACGCTCGCGCCGGGCCAGCAGACGAGCGGGGAAACCCGCCTGTTCGCGGGCGCAAAGGAAAAGGGCGCGCTCGACCGGTATGAGGATGCGGGCATTCCCAAGCTGTCGAAGTCGATCGACTGGGGCTGGTTCGAATTCTTCATGCGGCCGATCTTCGGGCTGCTGCGCTGGCTGTTCGCGGTCACCGGCAATTTCGGCGTGGCGATCATCTGCCTGACGTTCATCGTCCGCGCGTTGATGTTCCCGATCGCCCAGCGCCAGTTCCAGTCGACCAACGCGATGCGCCGCGTTCAGCCCAAGCTGAAGGCGCTCCAGGCGCGCTTCAAGGACGACAAGCCGCGCCAGCAGCAGGAGATGATGAAGCTCTACAAGGAGGAGAAGATCAACCCGGCGGCGGGCTGCTTGCCGATCTTCCTCCAGATCCCGGTGTTCTACGCGCTCTACAAGGTGCTGATGGTCGCGGTCGAAATGCGCCACCAGCCGTTCTTGGGCTGGATCCACGACCTTTCCGCGCCTGACCCGATGTCGCCGGTGAACCTGTTCGGGCTGCTCGACTTCACTCCGCCGCACATCCTCGCGATCGGGGTGCTGCCGATCCTTGTCGGCGCGACCCAGTGGCTGACGATGAAGATGAACCCGGCGACCGGCGTCGATCCGACGCAACAGCAGATCATGTCGCTGATGCCGTGGTTCCTGATCTTCGTCATGGCGCCGTTCGCGGCGGGGCTGCAGCTATACTGGGTGACGAACAACCTCCTCACGCTCGCCCAGCAGGCATGGTTCAATTACCGCCACCCGATCGACGCCGCGACCGCGGTGATCGACGCGAAGCCCGTCAAGCGATGAGCGCGGGCGAAGAGGATATCGGCGAAACCGCACGGAAACTGTTCGCCGGTCCGATCGAGTTCCTGAAGTCCGCTCCGGGCCTGCAGTATCTGCCGGATCCGACCGTGCCGGAGATCGCGTTTGCCGGGCGGTCGAACGTCGGCAAATCCTCGCTGCTCAACGCGCTGACCAACCGCAACAAGCTGGCGCGGACGTCGAATACGCCGGGACGCACGCAGGAGCTCAACTTCTTCGATGTCGGCAAGCCGATCGTGCTGCGGCTGGTCGACATGCCCGGTTACGGCTTTGCCGAGGCGCCGAAGGACATGGTCAAGCGCTGGCGGTTCCTCATCAACGACTATTTGCGCGGGCGGCAGGTGCTCAAGCGGGCGTTGGTGCTGGTCGATTCGCGCCACGGCCTGAAGGATGTCGACCGCGACGTGATGGCAATGCTCGACGCCGCCGCAGTGAGCTACCACCTGGTGCTCACCAAGGGCGACAAGATCAAGCCGAGCGCTTTGGCTGACGTGCTCGAGGCCGCCCGCACCGAAGCCGCCAAACACCCCGCCGCCCACCCCACCCTCTTCGCGACATCGAGCGAGACCGGCGAAGGCATCGCCGACTTGCGCACCACCGTGCTGGAAGCCGCGCGAACATGATGAAACTCGTCATCGGCAATCGCGCTTATTCGAGCTGGTCGTTTCGCGGCTGGCTTGCGGTGCGCCAATCGGGCCTCGAGTTTGAGGAGCTGGTCGTCCCGCTTTATAATCAGGAGTGGGAACAGCGCCGCGAGGGCGATGAATTCGCCCCGTCGCGCGGCAAGGTGCCCGTATTGTGGGACGGCGACTGCGTCGTGTGGGACAGCCTGGCGATCATCGAGCATTGCGCCGACCTGACGAAGCGCAGCCTTTACTGGCCCGATGACATGGCGGCGCGCGGCATGGCGCGGTCGATGGCGGCCGAGATGCACTCGAGCTTTTCGAACCTGCGCCGGGAATTGCCGATGAACGTCCGCCGCATCGTCGAAGGCCATGTCCTGAGTGACGCGGTTCGCGCCGAGATCGACCGGATCATGGTGCTGTGGGCCCAAGCCCGCGCACGCTTCGGTGGGACCGGCGAGTTTCTGTTCAGCGAGTGGGGCGCGGCGGACATGATGTACGCGCCGGTCGTGACCCGCTTCGTCACCTACAAGGTGCCGGTGCCGCCGTTCGCGGTGGCCTATATGGACGCCGTGCTGGAGCATCCGCACGTCGCCGACTGGATCGAAAAGGCCCAGGACGAGCCGTGGGTGATCGAGGAATATGAGCCGACGCCGGCCTAGCCTGCCCGCTGTCCCGCATATTCCGAGCCGTCCTTGCGGACATAACGGTCGTCGGCGGTGAACTCCATGTCGATGTCCGAATAGCTGCCGCCAAGTTCCGCGCCTCCGCCGACGGCGACGAAGCGGCAGTCGGAATTTGATCGGTTAATCAAATGATGGCCGTTCCTGATGCCCTTTGGGAAGGCGGCGACGTCTCCCGCCTGCAACAATGTTTCCCCGTTATCCTCGACCAGCACCGCTTCGCCCGCGATCATGATGACGAGCTCATCTTCTCCCTCATGCCAATGGCGTTGGCTTGACCAGGCACCGGGCCGAAGCGTGACATGGCTCGCCGCGAATTCGGTCAGGCCCGTGCTCGGCGCGAGCCGCTTGTACCAGCGACCCGCGACCTGGCCGTCGAACGGCGCGGGATAGCCGGTGCGGTTGGTTTCCTCGATTTCACCCAAATCGACTTTCGGCATGGCGCTCCCCTTGCTTAGCCCCGTTCATGACGCACCCGATCGATCCCGTCGAGCTTCGCGCCGCGCTGATCGCGGTGCCGAGCGTAACTCCCGCCCGCGGCGAGGTGTTCGACGTGCTGGAAGCGGCGCTCGTCCCGCTTGGCTTCACGGTCCATCGCTTCCTCCGCGGCGATGAGCCGGTCGAGAATTTGGTCGCGATCCGGGGCGAGGGCACGCCGCACTTCGGCTTTGCCGGCCACCTCGACGTCGTCCCGCCGGGCGGAGGGTGGAGCGGCGACCCGTTTGTCCCGCGGATCGAGGATGGGCTGCTGATCGGTCGCGGGGCGAACGACATGAAGAGCGCCATCGCGGCGTTCGTCGCGGCGATCCCGACACGCCAGGAAAAGGGTACGCTGTCGCTGCTGATCACCGGTGACGAGGAAGGCCCCGCGCTCCACGGCACGGTCGCGATCATCGACTGGCTCGAAAAGCGCGGGATCCGGCCCGACTTCATCCTGATCGGCGAGCCAACGTCGGAAAACCGGCTTGGCGACACGATCAAGATCGGACGGCGAGGGTCGGTCAACATGTGGATCGAAGTGCCGGGGACGCAGGGCCATGTCGCCTATCCGCACAAGGCCGATAACCCCGTGCCGAAGCTGGCGCGGGTCGTGGCGGCGCTCGATGCGCTGCATCTTGATGACGGTAACGACGCCTTTCCCGCGTCGAACCTCGAATTTACCGACGTCGCCGCACCTCCCGGCGCGCCGAACGTCATCCCGGGCGGGGCGAGCGCGCGGCTCAACATCCGCTTCAACAATCTCCAGCGCGGGACGGACCTCGTCGCCAGGGTCACCGCGATTGCCGAGCACGAGGCGCCAGGCGCGAGCGTCCGCGCGCTGATCTCGGGCGAGGCGTTCCTGACCCCGCCAGGACTGCTCTACGACCTCGTCGTGTCCGCGATCCGCGAAGAGACCGGCGTCGAGCCCCAGCTGTCTACCGGCGGGGGGACATCGGATGGGCGGTTCCTGATCAAGCTCTGCCCGGTGGTCGATTTCGGCCTACCCAATGCGACGATGCACAAGCTCGACGAAAGCGCGGCGCTGGAGGATATCCGCAGCCTGTCACGGATCTATGGACGGGTCATCGCCAAGGCCTTCGCCTGAACTGTCATCCCCGCGAACAGGGGAATGACGCGGCCTCACCTTACGCCCGCTGCCGCGCCCCACCGCGCTCGGCGTTGAGCACCCATGCGCGATATTCTTCCTCGAACATCGGATGGGCGAAGACGAACCCCTGTACCGTCTGGCAACCCATTGCGCGCAGGATGTCGGCCTGCGCCACATTTTCGACCGCCTCGGCGACGATCTCGCAGCCGACGCCGTGGATCAGCTGGACCACGGCCTGGACGACGACGCGGGCCTTCTCGTCGGTCTCGATGTCGGCGATCAGCGAGGGGTCGAGCTTGACCCGGTCGAGCGGCATCGCGCGCAGCCGGGCAAGGTTCGAATAGCCGGTGCCGAAGTCGTCGATCGCGATCTTCGCGCCGTCGGCGCGCAGGCCGGCAATTTCGCGCAGCACGGTCTCGCTGACTTCCATCGCCGCCGATTCGGTAAATTCGAGCTCGACCAGTGACAGGGGCACGCCCTGCTCGACGAACGCCTGGCGCATCCGCGTGAAGAAGTCGGCGCGATCAAGCTGACGCGGGCTGACGTTGAACGCGATGCGGTGGGCGTTGCCCTCACGGTTCCAGGCGCCGAGCATCGAGGCGACTTCGGCGATCACCCAATCGCCGATCTCGGCGATGATGCCCGTCTGCTCGGCGACCGGAATGAAGCTGTTCGGCTGGCGCATCCCCTCGCGCGGGTGGTTCCAGCGGAGAAGCGCTTCGGCCCCCGTGATTTCGCCGGTGCGCAAGCTCAGCTGCGGCTGGAGCGCGAGCAGAAATTCGCCGCGCTGGACCGCCTCGGTCAGCGCGGCTTCGGTATCGACCTTGAGCTGATGCTCGCGCGCCAATTCGTCGGAGAACAGGCAATGCTGCCCGCCGCCGCGCGATTTGGCGCGGTACATGGCGATGTCGGCGGCGCGCATCAGCGATTCGATGCTGGTGCCGTGCTCGGGGCTGATCGCGACGCCGATTGACGCGCCGATATCGACGCTGTGGCCATGGAGCTCGAACGGCTCGCTGATTGCCAGCGCGATGCGCCGCGCGACGCGCTCGATCTCGGCGGGCGAGCCGATCGTCGGGAAGAACAGGGTGAACTCGTCGCCGGCAAGCCGCGCGACCAGGGGTCGACGGACTTCATTATCGGCGACTTCGGCGCTGACCACGACGCGCAACCGGTTGGCGACCATGATCAGCAGCTGGTCGCCGCGCGCATGGCCGAGGCTGTCGTTGACTGCCTTGAACCGGTCGAGGTCGACGAACAGCATCGCCGCCGGGGGCTGGTCGGCGGGGCCACAAGCTCGCTCGCCGAGCAATTTGTCGGCCTCGGCGCGGAAGTGGAGACGGTTGGGCAGCGACGTGACCGGGTCGTACATGCCCAGCGCATGGGCATTCTCGATCGACGAGCGAACTTCGGCGAACAGGCTGTCAACCGCCGCGGCGACCGCCGGCATGGTGCGGACGACGATATCGGGAGCGGGGCTGACAAGGTCGCCGTCCTCCACCGCGAGCAAGCGATCACCGAGCGCCGCGAGCGCTCGGGCGTTTTCGCTGTTGGGGCGTTCCGAGGCGATGTAGCTGACCAGGAGGCAGAAGGCACCGGCGACGATCGAGGCGACGATCTGCTCGTTGAATTTGGTGATGTAAAGGAAGGCGACAATCGAGAAGAGGAACGACGCGGCTCCGGCCACGCTCGACAGGAGCGCGTTGCTGATTTTCTGCGCGGTGCCTTCTTTCATGGTAAAATTGCCGCCCCGAACGCCCGGCCGCGCTCGCCTTCCTTCCTGAGCCAGTAAACATTGGGGGTTAAGAAAGCGTGGAAGGTCGAGCGGGTATCAGCCGCGTCGGCGAAGAATCAGGTAAAGGCTGCCGCCCCCCCCGTGGTGCGGATGGGCGCCGCGCACCGCGGCGATGTCGCGGGCATGGCGCGAATGGGCGAGCCAGTCGTGTACCGCGGCCCGGATCCGCCCGCGCTGGACCGGCGGTTCGCCCGAGCGGGCGTGGCCGGTTATCAGCAGCAGCACCCGGTCCCCGTCGGCAATGGCCCGTTCCAGCCCTTGGTCGATCGCCGACCAGGCGGTGTCGAGATTATGGCCGTGGAGATCGAGGATGCGGTCGGGCTCGACCGCGCCCTTGGTGAGGCGCTTGTCCCAGCTGCCATCGAGCGTGGTGCCGGGGCGCGGCGGCGGTGGAGCGGTGGTTGGGCGGGCGCGGGGAGGCGGACCCTTCGGCTTTCGCTCAAGCGGCGCGGGCGGTTTTGGACGATCGTCGACGGTCAGCGCAAGTGACTCGGACACCGAGCCGATGGGGTCTCGCGACAAGGGGCGGATGGTCGCGGTGACCTTCGCCCACAGCGCCTTTTCCTCAGGGTCGAGCGCGCGCATTGGCGACGGTCCCTCGTGGCACTAGTACCCACGCCGAACCACTCGCCGCCATGCCGCCGGCGATCCGCTCGGCGTCGGCCCCGGCACCCCAGAAAGTGTCGATCCGGTTGCTACCCTTGATCGCTCCGCCGGTATCCTGTGCGATCCACAGCCCGCTCGCCTCCGGCCGGTCGAGCGCGAGGTAAACCGGCGCGCCAAGCGGCACGAATGCCGGGTCGGCGGCTACGCTGGCATTGGCGGTGACCGGCACATTGAGCGCGCCAAGCGGGCCCGGACCGGTCAATTCCCTGAAAAATACGTAGCTCGCATTTTCCCGCATCAGGGCCTTGCCCTCGTCGGGGTGGGCTGCAATCCACGCGACGATCGACTGCATGGTCGCGCCGCCGGGGGGCAGCGTCCCGCGCTCGCGCAGCAACCGCCCGATCGCGGTGTAGGCCTGGCCGTTCTGCCCGGCATAGCCGATCCGCATGACCGACCCGTCGGGCAGGCGGAGACGGCCCGACCCTTGCACCTCGACGAAGAACAGCGCGACGGGGTCGGCTGCCCAGGCCAGCTCAAGCCCTCGATTGGCGAGCGCCCCGTCGTCGATCTCGGCGCGGGTGAAATAGGGCAGGCAAGCTTGAGTGAGCGGATCGATCCGTCCCCGCCCCTGCGTCCCGTCTGGTCGCGGGCAGCGAACCAGATCTGCCGGGAGCGCGTAAATCGGCGTGTCGTAACCCGGCTGGCGGGTGCGCGAGGCGGCGATCTCGGGCTCGTAATAGCCGGTCGCGAACGCCTTGCCGTCTCCGACGCGAGCCCATTCGATCCGGTCGCGGAAGAAGGTTGCTGCGCTTGCGCCCGGAACGGTCGCGGCCTCGGCGCAGAGCGCGTCCCACTGACCCGCCAAGGTTAGTCCGGATAGATCGGCGCGCTTCACCAGAACCGGACAACTCGTCCGGAAGGCACCCAATGCCCGTACCGCGCCTGCTTCATCCAGCGGCTGGGGCTCGCCCGCGTTGACGCCGACGAGCAGCGCATTGTTGGGAATTGGCGCAGGCGGCGGCGTGGGCGCGGGAACGGGAGGCGGCGCCAGCACTGGCGCAGGCGTACGCTGCGCACAGGCGGCAACGAACAAGAGCGAGGCGAGCGCGAACGCCCGGAACAAGCTCACTCTTCCTCGTCGGTTTCGATCAGCAGCCAGTTTGGATCGCGCGACGACAGGTCGCGGCGGAACGTCCAGCGGTCGCGAGTCTGCACCGCGTCGGACATCGACCCGGCAACGACCGCGCCATCCGCATCGCGGGTTACGGCGGCGATATCGGCTTCGAACCGCACGCTAACTTCGGCGACCGTCTTCGTCAGTGATGCCTCGGTGATAACCACCTGCTCGATCGCAACCAGGCGATTGTCGAGCGTCAGGCCGGCGGCTGTGCGTTGTTCGACCGCGGCCTCGAACGTATCGAGGATATGGCCGTCGACATGGGGCCGGATGGTGTCGAGGTCGCCCTTCCAGAAGCTCTCCATCACCAGCCGATAAGCCGACTTCGCGCCTTCGAGGAAGCCGGCGACGTCGAAGCTCGAATCGGCGGCAAGAATTGCGCGCACCCCGGGACCCGCCAGCGGCAAATAAGCCATTCCGGCCGGATCAAGCGGAGACGACGTCTGGGCCGGGGCAACCGCGGGTCGCGCCTCGACTCGAGCGTCGGGATCGGCGGGCTTGAGGATCGGCTGCTCATGCCCGGTGCGCTCGCCGAGCACCGCGTAGAGGCGCAGGCCGATGAACAGGGCGACGAGGGCGAGGATGACGATGGCGGTCAAATCAATGTCCATGCTGTGACGCGGGCCGGTCCCGCAGTATCTAACATAGGCGACTTAACGCACGGTTTCAAAGGCAGTGCCACGACATCGGCTCATTGCACCGCCGAAAGGCGGCTGCTAATCGCGCGGCGACCCTCGAACGGGGCACTTTGCCCCACTCCAATCCAGTAAGGACGAACGACCATCATGGCCGACGAGCAGACGCCCGCCACCACCCCGGACACCGCCCCGCAGATCGACGACGACCTGCCCCAGGCGGCAACGATCGCTCAATATATCAAGGATTTGTCGGTCGAAAACCCGAACGCCCCGGCGGTCTATCAGTGGGGGGTGCAGCCGTCGTTGGACGTGCAGTTCAACATTGCCATCAACAAGATCACCGATGACGTGCACGAAGTTGCGCTGAAAATCGAGGTTTCGGCCAAGTCGGCCGAAGGCACGCACTTTCACGTCGACCTAGCATACGGTGGTGTATTCGCCTTTCGCAACCTGCCCGAGGAAGCGCTGCCGCCATTCCTGCTGGTCGAAGCGCCGCGCCTGCTGTTCCCGTTTGCGCGCCAGATCATTGCCGATGCAGTCCAGAACACCGGCTTCCCGCCACTGCTGCTCGACCCGATCGACTTCGGCGCGGCCTACATGGCGCAGGTCGAGGCCGCCAATGCCGGCCAGGAGCCCAACGGCCACGCCGCGCCCGAGGGTTTCCAGCCAACCGATCTCGGCCAGGCGTAAACCCTTGGCCAAGGGTGGCGGCGCAAGCCTGATCAAGGCGACCGGGACGATTGGCGGTCTGACCCTGGTCAGCCGCGTCGCCGGCTTCGCGCGCGAGATGCTGATGTCGCGCATCATGGGCGCGAGCGTCGCCGCCGATGCCTTCTTCGTCGCCTTTCGCCTGCCCAACACCTTCCGCCGGCTCTTCGGCGAGGGTGCCTTTTCGGCCGGGTTCGTCCCGTTGTTCAGCCAGCGACTGCACGGCGAGGGCGGCGAGGCGGCGGCGAAGGATTTCTCAGAACAGGTGCTCGCGGTATTCCTGCCGACGCTGGTGCTGTTCACGCTGGTGTTCGAGATCATCATGCCGGCGTTCGTCGCCGTCATCTCGGGTTACTCGGGCGAGAAGCTCGCGCTCGCCACCTTCCTTACCCGGATCACCTTTCCCTACCTCGTCCTGATCAGCCTCGTTTCGCTGTTTTCGGGGATCCTCAACAGCCTCGCCCGCTTCACCGCTGCGGCGTTCGCCCCTGCCCTGCTCAACCTGGCAATGCTGTTCGCGCTCATCTTCGTGCGCGTCGGCGGCGAGGTTACGGCGACCGCGCTGTCCATCGCGGTCACGGTCGGCGGACTGATCCAGATCGGACTGTTGTGGGCCTCGGCCAAGCGCGCCGGCATTTCGTTGAAGCTGCGCCGCCCGCGCTACACGCCCGGTGTCAGGCAGTTCGTCCGCGTCGTCATTCCCGCGACATTGGGCGCCGGCGTCTACCAGATCAGCGCGTTCATCGACACTTTCTTCCTCACTCGGCTGGGCACCGGCTCGATGAGCTATTTCAACTATGCCGATCGGTTGAACCAGCTGCCCCTCGGCGTGATCGGTGCCGCGCTCGGAACCGCGATCCTGCCGCAGGTCAGCCGTTACGTTGGCGCCGGCGACCCGGCAAAGGCTGCGCGCGTGCAGAGCCAAGCCGCGGAACTGGCGATGTTTCTCTGCCTCCCCGCCGCGCTGGCACTGTCGATCAGCGCCTATCCGCTGGTGTTGGCCTTGTTCGCGGGCGGCAAATTTTCTGCCGCCGACGCCGCAGTCACCGCGACAACGCTCGGTATCATCGTGCTCGGCCTACCCGCCTATGTGTTGGTCAAGGTGCTGACCCCAGGCTTCTACTCGCGGCAGGACACGGCCACGCCGGTCAAGACGGCGGTCATCGTGCTGATCGCCAACGTCGTGCTGAATTTCGTGCTGATCCCGCCGTTCGGCATCGCCGGCCTCGCCGCCGCGATCGCGATCTGTTCATGGCTCAACTGCGTGATGCTCTACGTGGTGCTTCACCGCCGCGGCCATTTCCGCGTCGAGCGCTGGCTCGCCTCGCGCATCGCCCGCCAGCTGATCGCTGCCGCAGCGATGGCGGGAGCGCTGTGGGCGATCAAGACCGGCCTCGAGCCGTGGTTCGCGGGCTCTGTCGCCAAGAGGCTCGCCGGCGTCGTCGCGATCGTCGGCGGCGGGATGCTGGTCTACTTCCCGCTGGCGTGGTTTCTCGGCGGGATCGACAAGGAAGAGCTGATGCTGCTTCGCCGGCGCAAAGGTACAGCAGGGGCGGTCGATGATGCCGGCTGAGCCCGCACCCAAATCGGCGTCCAAGCCGCCGATGCGCGTCGTGTCGGGGATCCAGCCGACCGGTGGGCTTCACCTCGGCAACCTGCTCGGCGCGATCCTGCGCTGGGTGCGGATGCAGGACGAGGCGGAATGCCTGTTCTTCCTCGCCGACCTCCATGCGCTGACGGTCGATGTCGATCCGCTGCAATTGCGCGCCAATGTCCGCGAAATGGCCGCCGCGCTGATCGCCAGCGGGATCGATCCGGCGCGGTCGACGCTGTTCGCCCAGTCGGCGGTCCCGGCACACGCCGAACTCGCCTGGATCCTCCAGTGCACCGCGCGGATGGGTTGGCTCGGCCGCATGACCCAGTTCAAGGAAAAAAGCGGCAAGAACAAGGAAGGCTCGAGCGTCGGGCTGTTCACCTACCCGGTGCTGCAGGCGGCCGACGTGCTGGTTTATCGCGCGACCCACGTCCCCGTCGGCGAGGACCAGAAGCAACATATCGAGCTCGCCCGCGACATCGCGCTCAAGTTCAACAATGATTTCGACACCGAGCTGTTCGTCGCGCCCGAGCCGTTCATCGGCGGTGGGACGGCGGCGCGGGTGATGTCGCTGCGCGATGGCTCGGCAAAAATGTCGAAGTCCGATCCGTCCGAGCAGAGCCGAATCGCGCTGACCGACAGCGACGATGAGATCGCCCAGAAAGTGCGCAAGGCGAAGACCGATCCGGAGCCGCTGCCCGACGATCCGGCGCTGCTCGACGGGCGGCCCGAGGCGAAAAACCTCGTCGGCATCCTTGCCGCGCTGTCCGACGAAAGCGTCGCGGCCGTGCTGGCGCGCTTCGCCGGTCAGGGATTCGGCGCGTTCAAGCCGGTGCTGGCCGAGGCGATGATTGCAACGGTTGCCCCGATCCGCGCCCGGCTCGAGCAGCTTCGCCAGGACGAAGCCGCGATCGACGCGTTCCTCGCGGCGGGAGCGGAGCGGGCGGCGGGACTCGCCGCGCCGACGCTTGCCGGTGCCTACCGCGCGGTCGGGCTGCGCGCCTGAGAGGCTTGATCCCCGTTCAGCCCGGAACCGGCTCGCTTCATCGACTATTCAGGCAAGAACGCGTTATACCATTACCGAACAAGCAGTTTTCCCGAATTGAAGGGTTAATTATTATGCGTATCAAGAACTTTGCCGCCGCCGCGATGCTGGGTGCCGCGGTCATCGGCCTGTCAGGCTGCGCGACCGGCTTTCCGGCTCAGGTGTCGCGCTTCCAGATGATGCCCGCCCCCGCAGGCCAGAGCTTCTTTGTCGTGCCGATGGATCCGCGCCTGGGCGGAAGCCTCGAGTTCCAGCGCTTCGGTGCCTATGTCGCGCAGGCGATGCAGGCGCAGGGCTATGCCCCCGCTTCGACCCCGCAGGCGGCGACGCTGCTCGTCAACATGGGCTACGCGGTCGACCGCGGCACGACCGAGTATCAGTCCGACCCGTTCGCCCGTAGCCGCTACGGCAATGGCGGGTTCGGCTCGCCTTACGGATTCGGCGGCTACTACGGGCGCCCCTATTATTATCCTCGCTTCGGCGGCTTCCGCAGCGCATTCTACTATGGCTGGGACGACCCGTTCTACTCGCCGTTCGACAGCGGCATCACCAGCTACACCGTTTACAAGAGCAACCTCGACCTCGACATTCGCCGCAAGGGCGACAACCAGTCGGTGTTCGAGGGACACGCCAAGGCGCGTTCGCAAAACGACGATCTCAACCGCATCGTGCCCAACCTCGTCGAAGCCATGTTCACCGGCTTTCCCGGGCGCAACGGCGAGACGGTCAAGATCACCGTGCCTCCGCCCGGGCGTGTCGCGGCACGCTGATAAGCGGACTTAATACCGTCAACGAAAAGCCCCGCCGGGAGCGATCCCGGCGGGGCTTTTGCGTTCACAAGCGGGGACGAGTGAACTTGATCAGCCTTCGAGTTGCCTTGTCAGCAACCGCACCGCTGCGTCGATCTCGGGATCGCAGGCACGCAATTTCTCGATCTGCTTGACCGCGTGAATGACCGTCGTGTGGTCGCGCCCGCCGAAGCGCCGACCGATGTCGGGCAGCGACTTGGGGGTCAGCTGCTTCGACAGGTACATCGCCACCTGGCGGGGGCGGGCGACTTCGCGGGCGCGTCTGGCAGAGGTCATCTCGGCTTTGCGAATGCGGTAATGTTCGGCGACCTGGGTCTGGATTTCGTCGATCGAGATGCGACGCTGGTTCGCGCGCAACACATTGGCGAGCACTTCCTCGACGAACGCAATGTCGATCGCGCGGCCGGTCATTACCGCATAAGCGGCGATGCGGTTGAGCGCACCTTCGAGTTCGCGGATCGAGGCGGTCAGCCGCCGCGCGAGAAATTCGACCACGCCGCGCGGCATCACGACGCCGGGGAGCGCGGTGAGCTTGGACTCGATAATGTTGAAGCGAAGCTCGTAATCGGCCGGGTTGATGTCGGCGACCAGGCCCCATGACAAGCGCGACAGGATGCGCGGAGCGATCCCGTCCAGATCCTGCGGCGCGCGATCGGACGTGATCACCAGCCGCCGCCCGGCGGTGATGATTTCGTTCATGGTGTGGAAGAATTCTTCCTGGGTCGAATCCTTGCCGGCGATGAACTGGACGTCGTCGATCAGCAGCAGATCGGCGCTGCGCAGCCGCTGCTTGAACCCGATCGTATCGTTTTCCTTCAGCGCTCGCATGAACTCGACCATGAACTTTTCGGCCGAGATCGACACCACCTTGGCGCCGCGGTGATGGGCCAGGAAGGTGTGGCCGATGGCGTGGAGCAAATGGGTCTTGCCGCGCCCGGTGCCGCCATGAAGAAACAGCGGGTTGAAACCCAAGGTTTGCGACGTCGCGATGGTCTGAGCAGCGGTCGCCGCGACTTCATTGGCCTTGCCCACCACGAAGGTTTCGAAGCGGTAGCGCGAATCGAAATTGGGCGCATTGGGATCGCGCTCGATCGGTGGCGGACTTTCGTCGAGGATCAGGAACGGCGACGGGCGCGGAGCATCGGCCGCTGCAATCACCCGGATGTTGGAGACGATCGGAAGCATCGTCTTCCACGCCAGAGCGAGCCGGTCGCCAAAATGAGACGTGACCCAATCGGCCATGAACTGGCTCGGCATGACGATATCGAGAGTCCCGCAGGCAGGATCGAACTGGCCCAGCTCGGCCGGACGGAGCCAGCCATCGAAGGTCCGGGTGCCAAGGTCGCGGCGCAGTCCCGAACGGATCGAGGCCCAGGCGGCATCGATGGGCGCGGTATTCGATTCGGATGCGGCAGGCAAAGCAGACGACTTGACTTCACTGCCCTGCACTTGCCGCCCCTTCCTTCTGCATGCCCCCAGACAACAGGCAAAAAGCTGGCGTTGCGAGCGAACCGAGTCGCGCGCGCTGCTTTGTTTTTCCCTCTTGTCCCAGCCACGGATTCGCGGCCGGAAGTTCGCTTCTGAAATCCTATTGGTCAGGATTCAAGAAGCAAATTTTCATAAAAGCGAAATAATGGGACTTGACAGGCAAATGTGAGGCGCACTGGTAATTTCGGCTAAAATTTGCCGTTTAATCGATGAGCGAAAATTTAACGGCGCAGCGAATCGCGGGAATTGCTACATTTTTTCTCAGTAGCAAAAAGCAACGGGCCACCGGTTTCCCGGCGGCCCGCAAATGAGTCCATATTCAGGACTCGAATTTTACCCGAGCGACGCGACTCGCTTGGTCAGCCGCGAGAATTTCCGCGACGCCGTATTCTTGTGAATGACCCCGCGAGCGACGCCGCGCGCCATTTCCGGCTGGACCTTCTTCAGCGCATCGGCGGCATCGGTCTTCTTGCCCGACGCG
>JBKJMA010000185.1:0-6821 GCA_046596505.1 Sphingomicrobium sp. | reverse complement strand
GGAGCCTGGGCGGTTACGGCGGCGGACTGCCGAACAAGGTCAAGTTGCTGGAGGCGGAGAAAGCAATGCCGACGCTGCTCTAGAGGATTGGACAGCGCGTGAGTGATGGCTCAGTCGTCGTTGCCCCCGTCGTCATGATCTTCCTTGGTTTTGTGGTCGCCTTTGGTCGGCGTAGACAGATTTGCCGCGAGGAGCGCCATCGCGCCGGGCCTGTCGCCGCGCTGAAGCTTGTCGAGCACGTCGAACGCCTTGTCGCGAGTGTCGCTGCCATGCGGATTATAGGCGATCGGGACGAGCGCGACGCGTGCTTCGGCATCCTTGCCCATGGCGAGCAACGCGCCCGCTGCCTGCCACCGCAGGCCCATATCCTGTGGGGCGGTTTCAAAGGCATAGATCAGCCCCTGATTTGCACTTGGCGTGGCCGGTTCGCCCGCTTTGCGAAACGTACTGGAATATAGCATCAAGGGTTCGGGATCGTCTGGGTCAAGCCGGTTGGCCATGAGGATTTGTGCGCGGATGGGCTTCCAGTCGATTACCGCAGGCGGGCGAGTGCTTGCTGTGCCGACTCCCGCGGCAAGCCGCATCATCGATCGCGCTTTGGTCAGCATCGCATCGCCGAGCTTGGGATCGAGAGCAATCGACCGATCGGCGGCTAGGATCGCGGCTTGTTCGTTGTGTGCATCATGTTCGGCCTCGGCCAATGCGCGTTGTACTTCGGGATCATTGCCGAAACCCGCTGCGACGCGCCTCGCCTGTTCGGCCACCCGCGGCGCGGATTTCTTGTCGACACCCCGCTTCGACTGCATGATCACCGGCATCATGGCAGCGACGCCGGGACGAAGCGGCGTCACCTCGATCGCGGTCGAATGAAGCTTGGCCGCCGGCACGACCACGTAGTCGAAGTGAGTTGAGCGCATGTAGGAATCGAGTTCGTTGTCGAGCTTCGAAAGGCTCCCGAACGCGGTGCGCGCGGCCTCTATCGCGGGGGTCCCGGACTGGATGCCGGCAATGTACCGATCGAGTTGCCCGCGTCGCTGCGAGTTGAAGGTCAGGTAATGCAGCAGCAGCCAGCCGCGACCGTACATCTGCGCGAATTGAAGTGGTTGCATCTTGCCGCGGCGTGGAGCGAGCATTACCTGGGCCGGTAGTGGCGTGTAGTTTCCGGTTAGCAGTTCTGCCCGGTGAAGCGCGGGCTTACCGATCGCGACCGAACCATCGGATTCGACCGTCGCCGTGGAAAAAAACTCGGCGAACCCCTCGACCAGCCAAGGGGGATAGGCGGCGTTGAGCCGCTGATACATCAAGTGATGCGCATATTCGTGAAAGAAGATGACATCAGGCGTCAGGTCGGTGCGATATTGAGCACCGGCGTCGCGCGGCACGAAGGCAATCGAGCCGCGCGCGCGCGCGAGAAAAAATCCGCCCACGCCGCCGCCGCCATATAATGTCTGGACCGCGTCGAGATCCTTTACCTGATAAATCGTTAGCCGATTGACCGGCGCGGGTACGAACTCGGGAAGTCCCCTGACGAACCGCACCGCCTGATCAAAGCGCTCGAGCTTTTCAGCGTAAGTGCGAAGTGCCGTCGAATCATTGTCCCCATAGATCAAAAAATGGGGTGAACTTGCCTGATACCAAGCCGCGCTGACGGAAAACGGACTGATCATCGCCGCCACACACGCGACAAACTGAACAATAGGTTTTATCATTTACGCAACCCAAATTGATGATGCTGCACAAGTTGAAACGAAACTGACGTTGCTGTCAAAGGAAGCTGTACGGATCGACATCGACGGTCACGCGCGTTTTGGGCTTCCATTCGACCCCGCCAAGCCAGTCGCGGATGACGTCCTGCACGTCGAGCGCGCGGGCGGCGTGGACGAGGATGCGTTGGCGGTGGCGACCGCGCAGCATGGCGAGCGGAGCGGGGGCGGGGCCGAACACCGCCATGCCGTCGACCAATGGTGCGGCTCGGGCGATGCGGCGGGCGGTGGCTTCGGCTTCGGCGGCGTCTTCGGACGAAATGACGATCGCGGCGAGGCGGCCGAACGGGGGCATGGCGGCTTCCCGGCGGGCAGCGGTTTCGGCGGCGATGAAGCCGGGGGCGTCGCCGGCGACCAGCGCGGCGATGACCGGGGCCGACGGGTCGTGAGTCTGGACATAGACCCGGCCGGGCTTGTCGGCGCGTCCGGCGCGGCCCGCAACCTGGCTGATCTGCTGGAAGCTCCGCTCGGCGGCGCGCAGGTCACCGCCCTGGAGCCCAAGGTCGGCGTCGACCACCCCGACCAGCGTAAGGTTGGGGAAATGATATCCCTTGGTCACCAGCTGCGTGCCGATGACGATGTCGATCTCGCCCGCCTCCATCCTGGCGACGAACTCGGCGGCCCTGGCGGGGGACCAGATCGTGTCGCTGGTGACGATCGCGGTGCGGGCATCGGGGAAGAGGGTGGCGACCTCGTCGGCGATGCGCTCGACCCCGGGGCCGCACGCGACGAGGCTGTCCTCCTCGCCGCACTCGGGACAGGCGCGGGGCGGGGGCATGACATGCCCGCAATGGTGGCACGCCAGGCGGTGCATCAGCCGGTGCTCGACCATCCATGCAGTGCAATTGGGGCAGGTGAAGCGGTGGCCGCAATGCCGGCACAGGGTGAGCGGGGCGAAGCCGCGACGGTTGAGGAACAGCAATGACTGGTCGCCTGCGGCAAGATTGGCCTCAAGCTCGGCGACGAGCGTCGGGGCGAGCCAGCGGCCGCGCATCGGCGGGTCCTGCGTGAGGTCGATCGCGGTGATGGTGGGGAGCGTCGCGCCGGCGAAGCGGCTCGGCAGCTGGACTTCGCGGTAGCGGCCGATCTCGACCATGTGGCGAGTTTCGATCGCCGGGGTGGCCGAGGACAGGACGACGGGGATGTCCTCGAATTTCGCCCGCATCACGGCGACGTCGCGGGCATGGTAGCGCACGCCGTCTTCCTGCTTGAAGCTTGGTTCGTGAGCTTCATCGACGATGATCAGGCCGAGGTTTTTGTAGGGCAGGAACAATGCCGAGCGCGCGCCGACGGTGACCGCCGCCTCGCCGCTGGCGATCCCGCGCCATGCCCGGCGGCGCTGCGACGAGCGCAGGCCTGAGTGCCATGCGGTCGGCGGGCAGCCGAAGCGCGCTTCGAAGCGCTTGAGGAACGGCTCGGTCAGCGCGATTTCAGGGAGGAGGACGAGCGCCTGCCGACCGCGGCGCAGGGTGGCGGCGATTGCTTCGAAATATACTTCGGTCTTCCCCGATCCGGTAACCCCGTCGAGCAGGATTGGGTCGAAGCCGCTGGCGGTGGCGAGGGACTCGGCGGCGCCTTGCTGGTCGGCGGAGAGGTCGGGCGGGGCGAAGTCGGGGTCGGGACGGGGGAGCGGACGGTCGGCCTCGACCGCGACCGCTTCGAGCGCTCCGGCGGTGACGAGCCCGCGCAGGACGGTGTCGCTGACCTCGGCGATGTCGGCGAGCTCGCGGATCGTACCCTGGCGGCCGGCGAGCGCGGCGATCGCCTGGGCGCGCTGCGGGGTCATGCGCGGGGGGATAAGGTTGGTCGGGCGATACTCGATCAGCTGGCGCGGCGAGGCGAGCGCGGACGCCGACGGCAGGATCATGCGCAGCACGCTGGCGAGCGGGCTCAAGTAATAGTCGGCAGTCCATTCGGCGAGCCGGCGCAGCGGCGCGGCGATCGGGGGAACGTCGACGAGCCCGGCGAGCGGGCGCAGGCGGTTGTCGCCGACTTCCTCGGTCTGGAGCCGATCTGCCTTCCACGCTACCCCGATCAGCTGGCGCGGGCCGAGCGGCGCGATGACGACCTGGCCGGGTTCGACGATCATCCCGTCGGGGACGCTATAATCGAGCGGGCCGAGGGCGGCGTTAAGGGTGACGACGCGGGTGCGGGGGAGACTCACGCCTCTGGTTAGCATGCTCGCCTGTCCCCCGGACAGGCTGCGTGTGCTACTTCCCGCGCTTCTTGCGATGACTATCGAGGTCGAGCACCGCTGTCTCTTCGCCCTCGGGAAGCAACCCCAGCCGGCGTGCTACTTCCTGATAGGCTTCGGCCTCGCCGCCAAGGTCTTGCCGGAAGCGGTCCTTGTCGAGCTTCTCGTTCGACTTCATGTCCCACAAGCGCGCCCCATCGGGCGAAATCTCGTCGGCGAGGATTACCCGCGAAAAGTCATTCTCCCAGATGCGGCCGAACTCGAGCTTGAAGTCGACCAGGCGGATGCCGATCCCGGCGAACAGCCCGCACATGAAGTCGTTCACGCGGATCGCCATGTCGGCGATGTCGTTCATCTCGTCCTGGCTGGCCCAGCCGAAGCAGGCGATATGCTCGTCGGCGACCATCGGGTCATTGAGCGCATCGTCCTTGTAATAATATTCGATGATCGTGCGCGGCAGCTGGGTGCCCTCCTCGATCCCGAGCCGCTTCGACAGCGAGCCCGCGGCGACGTTGCGGACGACGACCTCGATCGGGATGATCTCGACCTGGCGGATCAACTGCTCGCGCATGTTGATGCGGCGGATGAAGTGGGTCGGGATGCCGATCGTCTGCAGCGCGACGAACAGGTGCTCGGAGATGCGGTTGTTGAGCACGCCCTTGCCGGCGATCGTGCCCTTCTTCTGCGCGTTGAACGCGGTCGCGTCATCCTTGAAATACTGGATCAGGGTGCCGGGCTCGGGACCCTCGTAAAGGATCTTGGCCTTGCCTTCGTAAATCTGGCGGCGACGCGTCATGAGCCTCTTTCGGGACGGGTACGGGGGGAGCCGGGCCTATAGGCGAGCGGCTCCTTCCACGCAATCGAACCGGGACATTCAGGCCGCTTCGCCGCAATCCGAGGTCGTACCGCATCCTCGATACCTGGCTGGTTGTGCCAGAATAGCTCCGCTTGGTGCCCGTGTTCAAACCTTCTCGCGCGCTTGGTTCGTCGTCGCGGTCTGCAGTGTCGAGTCCGTGCCGGCCTGTTTTAGGCGAACGGCAACAGGTCTCGTGGTGGACTCTGAGGAAGCATCACTCCGCGTTCGGCGAGGAACAGGTGGCGGACGAGTTCGGCTTGCTGCTCCAGCCCGTAGCGGCCGAACGGCCGGCCGGGCTCGATCCGGTAGGAATAGCGGCAGAACGGGTGGCGCATCAGGGGGAGGTAATAGCGGCCCCGGGTCTGCGCCTGCCACACATGGGTCATCTCGTGGATCAACAGGCCCTGCGCGGCGAGCGTGTCGTGCGCGAAGTCGTCGGACCAGGTCGAGCCTTTGGGGTGAAAATGGATGTTCCCGGTCGGTGCCATGACGATCGACCTCGGCTGCAACGGCCACCACGGGCGGTGGACCAGGCGAACGGCCGCATAGTCGACCGCGTCGGCGAAGATGGTCCGCGCCAGCTCGATTTCGCCGGGGGTAAGAGATCGTTCGTCGGTCACGCCGCTCCTTTAACGCTGGTCGCCGCCAACGCCCCCCATTTTGTGTGCTTGCCCGGGAAGGCGCGTCTCGCTACGGCATCGTCAAAATCAGCAAGAAGGAATGCGAGCATGAGCGAGACCGCCGATCGGGTGAAGAAGATCGTTGTCGAGCATCTCGGCGTTGAAGCCGAGAAGGTCACCGAGGAAGCCAGCTTCATCGACGATCTCGGCGCGGACAGCCTCGACATCGTCGAACTGGTCATGGCGTTCGAGGAAGAGTTCGGGGTCGAAATCCCCGACGGTGGCGATCTTCTACATCGACGAACACAAGGCCTGATCGGGCGGCGTTTGCCCGTGAATTTTCCGCTGTGCTGCAAGGCGTAGCGGGGCTTGAACAGGCCCAGCCCCATCGGGTCTGGGCCTGTTTCGTTTGGGGAGAGTAGAATGCGCCGTGTCGTCGTAACCGGGCTGGGGCTCGTCACGCCGTTGGGTGCCGATGTCGAGACGACATGGGCCAATATCCTGGCCTCCAAGAGCGGCGCCGGGACCATCACCCGGTTCGACACTACCGGCCAAAAGTGCACCATCGCCTGCGAGGTCAAGCCTGCCGGTCATGAATATGGCTTCGATCCCAACAAGCGGGTCGATCACAAGGTTCAGCGCCAGGTCGATCCATTCATCATTTATGGCATCGATGCTGCCGGACAGGCGCTCGAGGATGCGGGCCTCACCGACATGGACGAGGAAACCCGGATCCGCACGGGCTGTTCGATCGGGTCGGGCATCGGGGGTTTGCCGGGGATCGAAAGCGAATCGCTGGTCCTGGCCGAGAAGGGCCCGTCGCGCGTTTCGCCGCACTTTGTACATGGCCGCCTGATCAACCTCATTTCCGGCCAGGTCTCAATCAAATATGGGTTGATGGGCCCCAATCACGCGGTCGTCACCGCCTGCTCGACAGGCGCGCATTCAATTGGTGACGCGGCGCGAATGATCAAGGACGACGATGCCGACATCATGCTGGCGGGCGGCGCGGAAGGCACCATCTGCCCGATCGGGATTGCCGGCTTCGCGCAGGCCCGCGCGCTCAACATGAGCTACAATGATCGGCCCGAACAGGCCAGCCGTCCCTATGACAAGGACCGCGACGGCTTTGTCATGGGCGAGGGCGCGGGTGTGGTGGTGCTCGAGGAATACGAGCACGCCAAGGCCCGCGGCGCTAAGATCTATGCCGAAGTGATCGGCTACGGGCTGTCGGGCGATGCCTATCACGTCACGGCACCGCATCCAGAGGGCTTCGGTGCCTATCGCTCGATGGAAATGGCGCTCAAAAAGGCTGGCTTGCAGCCGGCGGACATCGACTACATCAATGCCCACGGCACCTCGACTATGGCTGACACGATCGAACTCGG
>JBKJMA010000091.1:0-14399 GCA_046596505.1 Sphingomicrobium sp. | reverse complement strand
CGACAAGATGCTACCGCCCGCCTTTGGCAAGCTTCATCCCCGCTACGGCACGCCCCACGTCGCGATCATGGTGCAGGCCGGACTCGGCGCGGTGTTCGTCTTTCTGGGGCAGGCAGGCACCAACGTGAAGGGTGCCTATGACGTGCTGGTCAGCATGGGCATCATCACCTCGTTCATCCCGTTCGTGTTCGTATTTCTTGCCTTGATCCGGCTGCAACGCGAACCGGTAGCGGCCGACGTGATCCGCGTGCCCGGCGGCCCTAGGGTGGCGATCGTGCTGGGTTGCATCGGGCTTGCCACAACGCTGAGCGCGATCGGCCTGGCGATGATGCCGACCGCAGACGAGCCCAACAAGCCGCTCGCCGTGATCAAGATCATCGGCCTTACTGGCCTTCTGCTCGGTATCGGCTGGGCGATTTACGCGCTGTCCCGACGTCGCGCTGCGGACGAAGCGCGCGGCCGCGCCTGAGCCGACCTTGCTCAACCGAACGCCGATTGCCATACGCGCAGTACGCGACGTGATCACGGATCGGCCTGGCGCGTGGGGACAGGATGGACGATGATCGAACCGAAACCCCCACGGCGTCGCGCCAGTCGGCAAGCGCCGGAAGTGCGCCGGCAGGATCTGCTGGCCGCGACGATCAACTGCCTCGCACGGCTTGGCCCTCGCGGAGCGACGGGGCGCGAGATCTGCCGTCAGGCCGGTGTCTCGCACGGCCTGCTTCGCCACTATTTTGCGGACCCAGAAAATCTGCTGCTCGAAACCTATCTGGAACTTTGCAACACGTTCATCGCCCGGTTCGCGGAGGAATTGCGCGTCCCGGATCCCGACCCGTGGAAAGCGCTCGACAGTTTCTTCGCCGTGCTGTTTTCGGACGAGTGGGCAAGCTTCGATATTCTCGGCGCCTGGCTGGCGTTCTGGACGCTGGTGCGCAATAACCAAGACTTCGCGAAGGTCAGCGAGGACTTTAACCGGCGGCTGCGCGAATTGCTCCAGGCGAGCGTCGCGCGCCTCCCTACCGCCGGTCGGATCCCGCATGCCGATGTCGCGGCGATCCTGTCGGCGGTGATGGATGGCCTGTGGCTGGAATATTGCCTGTCGCCCGATCGATTGCCGCGGGAGCGCGCCATCGAGCTGTGCAGCTTGACGCTGCGCCGATTGGTGCCGCAGGTAGATTCATTCTGATTGGTGCCATTTTGCCATAATCGGTGGCTTGGCTGCGCGCTCGATAGGGCGCCCGGCTGAAGCAAGCCTTCAACTTGCGGTCGGCTTTTGTGGGTATTGGGCCGCGCCAAAAACCTCGCCGGACGTAACCGAATGACGCTGAAGTCCGCATTGCCCGTGCGGTAAGTCTTTAAAATCAATGGAGCGGGTGAAGGGAATCGAACCCTCGTCGTAAGCTTGGGAAGCTTCTGCTCTGCCATTGAGCTACACCCGCAATTCAAGCACTTGGCCGGTTCGCGCGACCCACCGGACCGTCCATCAGATAGACTGCCGGGCTTGGCCGAACGCTCCGGTGCCATAGCGCCCCCGCCGGCGTCAACGACGAAAGGCGATCCTGCGTCGTCGCGGTACACGATGCTAGGCGTTGACGATGTGCATTATTGATGGACCGATCGAAGGTGGAAGCCCTATTCGGACCGACGAGTGCGCCACCGCGGCGCGTTGGAGCTTTGGTGATGGCCGGAATTGACGACACGCTGACCTTCTACCCGCTCAACATCGCCGTGTTGACGATTTCCGACACGCGCGACGAGGAGAGCGACCGGTCGGGCGCGCTGCTCGCCGAGCGGGTAACGAGTGCGGGCCACAGCCTGGCCGGCAAAGACATCGTCCCCGACGAGGTCGCGGCGATCCAGGCGCGGCTCAATCTATGGATCGCTGATCCCGCGGTCGAACTCGTCATCACGACGGGGGGGACGGGGTTCGCGCCGCGCGACGTGACGCCCGAGGCGGTCAAGCCGTTGTTGCAGCGCGAGATGGACGGCTTTTCGGTGTTGTTCCACCAGGCGAGCTTGGGCACGGTCGGCCTGTCGACGCTCCAGTCGCGCGCGTTCGCGGGGCAGGCTGGCGACACCTTCATCTTCTGCCTGCCGGGATCGACCGGGGCGTGCCGCGATGGCTGGGACCTGGTGCTGGGGCTCGAGCTCGACAGCCGCTATCGGCCGTGCTCGCTCGCCGGGCAGATCCCGCGGCTGCGCGCGATCTGCGCGTGAGATGATCGGCTTCGACGAGGCGTGGGCGATCGTTGCGGGGCACGCCGCCGGGCTCGAGTCCGAGCAGGTCACCTTGGCGATCGCCCACGGCCGGACCCTCGCGCAGCCGGTAATCGCCTTGGTTGACTGGCCGCCGGCGGATGTGTCGGCGATGGACGGATATGCGGTGCGTGACGGGGGCGAGGACTCGCTTCGGTTGATCGGCGAGTCGTGGCCCGGAACTGGGTTCATCGGCGACGTCGGGCAGGGCGAGTGTGTCCGGATCTTCACCGGCGCCCCGGTTCCGGCCGGCGCGGACCGGGTAGTGATGCAGGAAAACGTAGCCCGGGACGGTGATCGCGTTACCTTCACTTCGCCGCCGTCGACGGGGCGGCACATCCGGCAGCAGGGCTCGGACTTTCACGCTGGCGACACGCTGCTTAGCGCCGGTCGGCGCCTCGATCCGCAGGCGATGGTCGCGGCGGCGGGCGCGGATGTCGCGCAGGTCACCGTGTGGCGGAGGCCGCGCGCTACGATCATCGGCACGGGCGACGAACTTGTCGCTCCCGGGACGGCGCGCGGGACGCCCAAAAGCATCCCCGAAAGCGTGTCGTTCGGGGTTGCCGCGATCATCGCCGAGTGGGGCGGAGAGACGATCTCGCGTCGCCGGGTGCGCGACGATCCGGCGTTGATCGGCGAGGTTGCGGCCGAGGCGCTCGAAGCTTCCGACCTGGTGGTCATCACCGGCGGGGCGTCGGTTGGCGAACGCGATTTTTCGAAGAGCGTGCTGGCCTCGCTCGGGCTCGAATTGCTGTTCGAGAAGGTCGCGATCAAGCCCGGCAAGCCGGTTTGGTTCGGGCGGGCAAGCGGGACACTGGTGCTCGGGCTGCCGGGGAACCCGACCTCGGCGATGGTCACCGCGCGGCTGCTGCTCGCGCCGCTCGTCGCGGGGCTGGCTGGGCGCGATCCACGGGTTGCCGCGCGATGGCAGTCGGTGCGCCTGGCGGCGCCGCTCGGTGCCTGCGGCGACCGCGAGACCTTCGTCCGGGCGGTTCGCGACGATGAGAGCGTTCGCCCGATCGGCAACCAGGATTCGGGCGCGCAAAAGAGCCTGGCCGATGCCAACGCGCTCATCCGCCAGCGCGCGGGAACGGCGGCGCTCGACACCGGCCAGCTCGCCGAGGTCATCGACTTGTGAGCATCTCCTCGGCCATCGCCAGGTCCGCTGCGCTGTTAATGTTGAAGAACGGATCGCCCGTCAGAACCGGCCAATCTACCGCCACAAAGCCGACGGTCTGCGCGAAGCCGTGGAGCGAACCGCGCCCGGCGGCGACATAGGCGGGGAGTGAAGCGGCGGCTTCGACGCGCCACAGGGTGCATGACGGGTGCGATTGATCGTTGCTGGTCGCCATTGCGGCCAATTCGGTCGTTAGAAGCGCCGCGTCGAGCCGCTCGAGCAGGTCGGCAGGCAGGAACGGCGTGTCGCACGGGACGGTCAGCACTCGGTCAGCGCCACGCTCCTTCGCGAATGCCAGCGCCGACGCCACGCCAGCGATTGGCCCTTGTCCGAGGCTATCGGTGAGCAGCGGCAGGTCTTCCACCGACGGGACCGCTTCACAATTCCTGACCGCCAACGCGACTGTGGCAGACCAGTTTCGGGCCTGCTCGATCGCCCGGTCGAGCAAGCTCGTGCCGGAAAGCATCCGGAGCGGCTTGTCCCCCCCGATACGGCGGCCTTCGCCTCCCGCCAGAATGACAACGGGAATGCCTTTCGCGAGCGCATCGAGGGCCGGAGAGAAGGGGGTAGAAGCCATCATCGACGCAGACCAAATATCTCCAGCGGTCGCCCTGCTAAACGCTGCCGACTATGCAGGAATAGCATCTCCTCATGCCCAAGACGAGAAAGCCCGTCGCGAGACTGGCAGGGACTGTGGCGATGCGGTAGGTTTCATTACGGCATTCATCGCCGGGGACTGGAGTGACCTTGCACCTCGACGACATCAGCACGATCCTCGCCCGCCACGCCGGACGGCCAGGCGCGCTGCTGCCGATCCTGCATGATGTGCAGCATGAGCTCGGCTGCGTACCCGCCGATGCGATCCCGGTGATTGCCGAAGCGCTCAACCTGTCGCGTGCCGAGGTCCATGGCACGGTCAGTTTCTATCACGACTTTCGCTCGGCGCCGGCAATCCGGCCTGTCGTCAAGCTGTGCCGCGCCGAGGCGTGCCAGGCGCGCGGAGTCGATGCGCTCGTGCCGATGTTCGAGCAGGATGAGCGGATCACGCTCGAGGCAATCTATTGCCTTGGGCTGTGTGCGATCGGGCCGGCGGCGATGATCGGCACGCGGGTCGTCGCGCGGCTCGACGAGGCCAGCGCGGCGCGTTTGCTCGACGAGGTAGCATGAGGATCTTTGTTCCCGCGGACGCGGCGGCGGTCGCCGTCGGCGCTGACGAAGTTGTAGCGGCGCTCGCCCGCGAACTCGGCGACGGCGCGACAATTGTGCGGACAGGGTCGCGCGGGATGCTGTGGCTCGAGCCGCTGGTCGAAATCGAGCGTGACGGCGCGCGGTTCGGCTTCGGCCCCGTCGTCGCTTCCGATGTACCCGCGCTGGTCGCCGCGCTGGCTGGCGGAGCGGATCACCCGTCCGCGCTTGGCCTCGTCGACGAACTGCCGTTCCTCAAATCGCAGACCCGCCTCAGCTTCGCGCGCTGCGGGATCATCGATCCTTTCTCGGTTGAGCAATATGAGCGGCACGGCGGAATTGCCGGACTTCGCCGCGCGCTCGCGATCGGGCCCGCCGCGACCATCGCCGAGGTTCGCGACTCGGGTCTGCGCGGCCGTGGCGGCGCGGGCTTCCCGACCGGGATCAAGTGGCAGACCGTCGCCGACGCCCCCGGCCCGATCAAATATATCGTGTGCAACGCCGACGAAGGCGACAGCGGCACCTTCGCCGACCGGATGATCATGGAGGGCGACCCGCTCGCCATCATCGAGGGAATGGCAATCGCCGGATTCTCGGTCGGGGCGGGCCAGGGTTATATCTACATTCGCTCCGAATATCCGCACGCGATCGACGCGATGAACCGCGCGATCGAAGTCGCGCGCGGCGCCGGATTGCTCGGGGCCTCGCTGCTCGGCTCGGACCACGGCTTCAATCTGGAAGTGCGGGTCGGGGCAGGGGCCTATGTTTGCGGCGAAGAGACTTCGCTGCTCGAAAGCCTGGAAGGCAGGCGCGGCGAAGTGCGCGCCAAGCCGCCGTTGCCGGCGCATGTCGGGCTGTTCGGCCGGCCGACGGTGATCAACAACGTCCTGTCGCTGGGCGCGGTGCCGTTCATCCTGGCCGAGGGCGCGAAGGCCTATGCCGACTATGGCATGGGCCGGTCGCGTGGCACGATGCCAATCCAGCTGGCGGGGAACATCCGTCACGGCGGGCTCTACGAAACTCCGTTCGGGATCACGCTCGGCGAGCTGGTGATGGACATTGGCGGAGGCACCCATTCGGGCCGCCCGGTGCGCGCGGTGCAGGTTGGCGGGCCGCTCGGCGCCTATTTCCCGCCATCGCTGTTCGACACGCCGTTCGATTATGAGGCGTTCACCGCGGCCGGCGGGCTGATCGGCCACGCCGGGGTGGTGGTGTTCGACGACTGCGTCGACATGGCGAAGATGGCGCGGTTCGCGATGCAGTTCTGCGCGGTCGAAAGCTGCGGCAAGTGCACCCCGTGCCGGATCGGTTCGACCCGCGGGATCGAGGTGATCGACCGGATCATCGCCGGTGACGAGGTCGAGGCCAACATCGCGCTGCTGACCGATCTGTGCGAAACGATGAAATTCGGGTCGCTGTGCGCGCTCGGCGGGTTTACACCCTATCCGGTGATGTCCGCGCTGACCTATTTTCCGGAGGATTTCCGGAAAACGGCCAAGACCCTGGAGTCGACACGATGAGCATGATTGTCGAAACCGATCATGGCACGCCGCCCTCCCCACTGGTGGAGACGGTGACGCTGACCATCGACGGTGCACCCGTGTCGGTCCCGGCTGGCACTTCGATCATGCGCGCCGCGAGCCTGGCGGGGAGCGCGATCCCCAAGCTGTGCGCGACCGATACGATGGCGGCGTACGGATCGTGCCGGGTGTGCCTCGTCGAGATCGAGGGGCGCGGCGGCACTCCCGCATCGTGCACCACACCGGTCGCCGAGGGCATGGTGGTTCAGACCCAGTCCGAACGGATTCAGAAGCTGCGCCGCGGCGTGATGGAACTCTACGCCTCCGATCACCCGATGGCCGCGCTCGACGGGCTCGAGGCCAACACCGAATTTCGCGAAGTGATCGACGCCGTCGGGCTGACCGAGATGCGCTATTCGGCGCAGGCGAGCCACCTCGACTGCCCGCAGGACGTCTCCAACCCCTATTTCGCGTTCGATCCGGCCAAATGCATCGTCTGTTCGCGCTGCGTCCGGGCGTGCGACGAAATCCAGGGCACGTTCGCGCTGACGATCAGCGGGCGCGGCTTCCAGGCGCATGTCTCGGCCAGCCAGGACGAGCCCTTCCTCCAGTCCGAATGCGTCTCGTGCGGCGCCTGCGTCCAGGCCTGCCCGACCGGCGCGCTTCAGGAAAAGGCGATCGCCGAGGTCGGCCAGCCCGAACATAGCGTCGTCACCACCTGCGCTTATTGCGGGGTCGGTTGTGCCTTCAAAGCCGAGATGAAGGGCGAGGAAGTGGTGCGGATGGTGCCGTGGAAGGATGGCAAGGCCAACCGCGGGCACAGCTGCGTCAAGGGCCGCTTCGCGTGGGGCTATGCGACCCACCGCGAGCGCATCCTCAAGCCGATGATCCGCGAACGGATCGACCAGCCGTGGCGCGAAGTCAGCTGGGACGAAGCAGTCGGCCACGCCGCGTCCGAGTTTCGCCGGTTGCAGAAGGATTTCGGCGCGCGGTCGATCGGCGGGATCACTTCGTCGCGCTGCACCAACGAAGAGACCTTCCTCGTCCAAAAGCTGGTCCGCGCCGGGTTCGGCAACAATAACGTCGATACCTGCGCTCGGGTGTGCCACTCGCCGACCGGCTATGGCCTGAAGACGACCTTCGGCACCTCGGCCGGTACCCAGGATTTCGACAGCGTCGAGCAGAGCGACGTGGTGATGATCATCGGCGCCAACCCGACCGACGGCCACCCGGTATTCGCCTCGCGGCTCAAGCAACGGCTGCGCAAGGGCGCCAAGCTGATCGTGGTCGATCCGCGCCGCACCGACATCGTCCGCTCGCCGCATGTCGAGGCGCAGTATCACCTCGCGCTCAAGCCCGGCACCAACGTCGCGGTGCTGACCGCGATGGCGCACGTCATCGTCACCGAGGGATTGGTCGACGAGGAATTCATCCGCGAGCGCTGCGACCTCGACGAGTTCCACGACTGGGCCGAGTTTGTCTCGCGCGAGGAACACTCGCCCGAGGCATCGGCGCAATATAGCGATGTGCCGGCCGACGCGGTGCGCGGCGCCGCGCGGATGTTTGCCGCGGGCGGCAACGGCAGCATCTATTATGGTCTTGGCGTCACCGAGCACAGCCAGGGCAGCACGACCGTCATGGCGATCGCCAACCTCGCGATGGCGACAGGCAACATCGGCCGCCCCGGGGTCGGCGTGAACCCGCTGCGCGGACAGAATAATGTCCAGGGCGCGTGCGACATGGGCTCGTTCCCGCACGAGCTGTCGGGTTATCGCCACGTTTCCGACGGCGCGGCGCGCGACATGTTCGAGAAATTGTGGGGCCGGCCGCTCGACGACGAGCCGGGCCTGCGCATCCCCAATATGCTCGACGCCGCGGTCGATGGGGTGTTCAAGGGGATTTACATCCAGGGCGAGGACATCCTCCAGTCCGATCCCAACACCAAACATGTCGCCGCCGGGCTCGAGGCGATGGAATGCGTCGTCGTCCACGACCTGTTCCTCAACGAGACCGCCATTTACGCGCATGTCTTCCTGCCCGGCTCGACCTTCCTCGAGAAGGACGGGACCTTCACCAACGCCGAGCGTCGTGTCCAGCGGGTGCGCAAGGTCATGACCCCGCGCAACGGCCTCGCCGACTGGGAAGTGACGCAGGAGCTGGCCCGCGCGCTCGGGCTCGACTGGAATTACACCCACCCGTCCGAAATCATGGACGAGGTCGCCGCGGTGACGCCCAGCTTCGCCAGCATGTCCTACGACCGGCTCGACGAACTCGGTTCGATCCAGTGGCCGTGTAACGAGAAGGCGCCCGAAGGCACGCCGGTGATGCACACCGCCGGCTTCGTCCGTGGCAAGGGCAAGTTCGTCATTACCGAATATGTGCCGACCGACGAGCGCACCGGGCCGCGCTTCCCGCTGTTGCTCACCACCGGGCGGATCCTCAGCCAGTATAATGTCGGGGCGCAGACCCGGCGGACCGAGAATGTCGTGTGGCACGAGGAGGACCGGCTCGAGATCCACCCGCACGACGCCGAGCAGCGCGGCGTTCTCGACGGCGACTGGGTCAACCTGGCGAGCCGTGCCGGGGGCACGACCCTGCGCGCGCTGATCACCGACCGCGTCGCGCCCGGCGTCGTCTACACGACCTTCCACCACCCGCTGACCCAGGCCAATGTCGTCACTACCGAATATTCCGACTGGGCGACCAATTGTCCCGAATATAAAGTCACCGCGGTCGAGATCAGCCCGTCGAACGGGCCGAGCGACTGGCAAGAACGCTATCAGGCGCAGGCCTCGATGAGCCGCCGGATCGCGGTCGAGGCGGCCGAATGAGCGTCTCGACGATCGACAATCTGATCTACATGGCGAACCAGATCGCGCGCGAATTTCACAACCAGCGCGCATCGGAAGCGTCGCGCGCGACCTGCGACCACATCTGGCATTTCTGGGACCCGCGGATGCGGTCGATGATCCTCGACCATCTTGCCAAGGGCGGCAGCGGGTTGGACCCGGTCGTCGTCGCCGCGCTGAACGAACTCGACCAGACGACCGGCAAGCCGCGTTCGATGACGAAGGCGACCAAGTTCAACCAGGCGATCGACCCGGCGGCCGATCGCGACCTGATGTCCGACGCGGGCTAAACCCCTCGGATCAGGCGAACAGCTGGTGCGGGTCGACGATCAGCAGCATCTCGTCCTTTCGCGCCAGCGCGATGAGCGTCAGCCCCGCCTCGCCCGCCCGCTCGATTGCCAGGCTGGTCGGGGCCGAGACCGTAACCAATAACGACACGCCCGCCAGCGCCGCTTTCTCGACCAGCTCGAACGAACAGCGCGAGGTCAGCAGGACGAACCCCGCTCCCGGGTCGATCCTCTCACGCAGGCAATGCCCGACCAGCTTGTCGAACGCGTTGTGACGGCCGACGTCTTCGCGCACCGCGACCAGCGCCCCGTCGCTGGCGAACAAGGCGGCGGCATGGACCGCCCCGGTCTGCCGGTTGAGCGGCTGATGATCGCGGATCGTGTCGAGTGCAGCGAACAGGACGGCGCGTTCGACCTTATGCGGGGGTGCGAGCCGGGGCAGGGGGCGCAGCGCCTGCTCGAGATTGGCGATTCCGCACATCCCGCAGCTCGACTCGCCGACCCGGTGCCGCACCCGGCTGAACAATCCGTCGTGCCGCTCGGGCACGAGCTCGAGGTTGACGAGCATCCCGCCGTCGCCCGCTTCGACCGAAATATGTTCGATGTCCTGCGGCCCCCCGATCAGCCGTTCCGCCAGGGCAAAGCCGACCGCGAAATCCTTGAGGTCGGCGGGTGTCGCCATCATCACCGCATAGCCGAGCCCGAGGAAACTGATCGCGATCGGCATTTCGACCGGGACGACGCGCTCGCCCGGCGTCACACCGTCCGGCGACACGCGCTGGGTCGAAATGATGGTGTGCGATCGTCCTGGCATGTCGTCATCTCGCCTGCGCGGCGCAACTTGTCAAAGCGCGGTGGCAACGCTCGAAAAGTCGCTCGCTTCGTGGCGTTCGGCGAGCTGTTCGGCGGGATCCCCGGTGACCCGGTTGACCAGCCGGCCGCGCCGCACCGCCGGTCGGGCCGCAATCTTCTCGGCCCAGCGGCAGACGTTGCCGTAGCTCGCCGTTTCAAGGAACTCGGCGGCCTCGTAAACCTTGTTCTGGACCAGCGGTCCGTACCACGCCCAGATCGCGATATCGGCAATCGAATAGCTGTCGCCGGCGATGTAATCGTAGTTCGCGAGCTGGCGGTCGAGGACGTCGAGCTGGCGCTTCACCTCCATCGCGAAGCGGTCGATGGCATATTCGATCTTGAATGGCGCATAGGCGTAAAAATGGCCGAAACCGCCGCCGAGGAACGGCGCGCTGCCCATCTGCCAAAACAGCCAGTTGAGGCACTCGGTGCGGCCGGAGTGGTCGGTCGGCAGGAGGGCGCCGAATTTCTCCGCGAGATAAAGGAGGATCGAACCGGATTCGAACACGCGGGTCGCAGGTTTGGTCGAATGATCGAGCAGTGCCGGGATCTTCGAGTTGGGATTAATGTCGACGAAACCGCTGCCGAACTGGTCGCCGTCGCGGATATTGATCAGCCACGCATCATACTCGGCGCCGTCATGGCCAAGCTCGAGCAATTCCTCGAGCATCACCGTGACCTTCACCCCGTTCGGCGTCGCCAGCGAGTAAAGCTGCAGCGGGTGGCGCCCGACCGGCAACTCCTTGTCATGAGTCGCACCCGCGGTCGGGCGATTGATCGCGGCGAACTGGCCACCATTCTCCTTGTTCCAGCTCCACACGCGCGGTGGCTGATAGTCGGGCAAATCGGACATGGACGCTCCTTTGGCCGGGTGAACGCCGGCGATGGGCAATGGTTGGCGACGGCGGGTGGCCGATCTCGGGCTGATTTGCAAATGAGCTGCTTGACCGTTCGTCGGCACAGGTATAGTTTCAGTTGAAACAATATCGGAGTCGCGGCATGCACGACAATTCCATGGGCCTCGATGGCTTCGCCTTTGTCGAATTCACCGGTCCGGATCCCGAGGCGCTCGCCGCGCTGTTTCTCGCGATGGGGTTTACCCATGTCGCGAACCATCGCTCCAAGAATGTCCGTCGCTATGCGCAGGGCGGCATCAACTTCCTCCTCAACATGGAGCCGGCGGGGCAGGTCGGGGCATTCCGCGCCGAGCATGGACCAAGCGCCAATGCGATGGCGTTCCGCGTCGCCGACGGGGCCGGGGCGCTCAAGCTGGCCGTCGAGCGCGGCGCCACTGCGGTGACGTCGCACGCCGGGCCGGGCGAGCTCAACCTGCCCGGCATCGAGGGTATCGGCGGATCGCACCTCTACCTCGTCGACGAGCGCGGCGGGGCGAGTGTGTGGGACATCGATTTCGAGCCGGTGCCCGCAGCGGGCGTCGACGACCACTCGGTCGGACTGCACACGCTCGACCACCTCACCCACAATGTGAACCGTGGGCGGATGGCGCATTGGGCCGGCTTTTACGAAAAGATCTTCAACTTTCGCCAGATCCGCTATTTCGACATCGAGGGGCAGTCGACCGGGCTATTCTCCAAGGCGATGACCGCGCCTGACGACAAGATCCGCATCCCGCTCAACGAAAGTCAGGACGAGCACAGCCAGATCGAGGAATTCCTGCGCGATTACAACGGCGAAGGGATCCAGCACATTGCGCTTGCGACCGACGATATCTTCGCGACGGTCGATGCGCTGCGGGCAAACGGGGTGCGCTTCCAGGACACCAACAACGCCTATTTCGACCTGATCGACAAGCGGCTTCCGGGGCACGGTCATGATGTCGAGGAAATGCGCAAGCGGCGGATCCTGATCGACGGCGCGCCCGAGACCGGCGGCGGTTTGCTGCTGCAGATCTTCACCGAGAACATGGTCGGACCGATCTTCTTCGAAATCATCCAGCGCAAAGGCAATGACGGCTTCGGCGAGGGCAATTTCAAGGCGCTGTTCGAAAGCCTCGAGCTCGACCAGATGCGCCGCGGGGTGATCCCGGCGAGGAGCGACGCATGACCGACTATCTCACCGGCTTCGGCAATTCGTTCGCGACCGAGGCGGTGCCGGGCGCGCTGCCCGTGGGACGCAATTCGCCGCAGAAGCCGGCGTTCGGGCTCTACGCCGAGCAGCTGTCGGGAACTGCCTTCACCGCGCCGCGTCACGAGAACCGGCGCAGCTGGCTTTACCGGCTTCGGCCGAGCGCGAGCCATGCGGCGTTCACGCCCTATGCCAGTGCGTTCGACGCGCCCCCTCGCTCCGAGCCGTTTGCGCCCAACCGGCTTCGCTGGTCCAAAGCGAAGCGGGTGAGCGGGGCAGACTTCGTCGATGGCCTCGCGCCGATGCTCGGCAATGGCGCGCCCGATCGGCTCGAAGGCTGCGCGGTCCATCTCTATGCCGCCGATCGCGACATGGAACGGCGGGTGCTGTTCGATGCCGACGGCGAACTGCTGCTCATCCCGCAGGAAGGTCGGCTCGAGCTGCTGACCGAGCTTGGCCGGCTCGAGGTCGCGCCGGGAAGTATTGCGCTCATCCCGCGCGGGGTGCGGTTCCGCGTCATGCTCCCCGACGGCGCTTCATCGGGCTATGTCGCGGAGAATTACGGTGCCCCGTTTCGCCTCCCGGAGCTTGGTCCGATCGGCGCGAACGGCCTCGCCAACGCGCGCGATTTCGAGACGCCGGTGGCCTCGTTCGAAGACCGCGACGAGCGTTTCGAGCTGATCCAGAAATATGGCGGTCGGCTGTGGCGCACGACGCTCGATCACAGCCCGCTCGATGTCGTCGCGTGGCACGGCAACCTCACCCCGTGCCGCTACGACCTCGCTCGCTTCAACACCATCGGCACGGTCAGCTTCGACCATCCCGACCCGTCGATCTTCACCGTGCTGACCTCGCCCAGCGATTCCCCCGGCCGCGCCAATTGCGACTTCGTCATTTTCCCGCCGCGGTGGATGGTCGCCGAGGACAGCTTCCGCCCGCCGTGGTTCCACCGCAACCTGATGTCGGAGGCGATGGGGCTGATCCACGGCGCCTATGATGCCAAGGCGGACGGGTTCCAGCCCGGCGGACTGTCGCTCCACAACCGGATGAGCGCGCATGGCCCTGACCTCGACAGCTGGCGCAGCGCGAGCGAAGCCGAGTTGAAGCCGCACAAGATCGACGGGACGATGGCGTTCATGATCGAAAGCTGCTGGCCGTTCGAGCCGACCGCCGCCGCGCTGGCCAGCGCCCAGCCCGATTACGACGGGGCGTGGGCGGCATTCCCCAAGGCAGTGCTGCCTTAGGACCCGGTGTTCATGGTCGCACTCTCCATTCGCCGCAGCAGCGAATCGATCAGGTCGCGTTCCTCTGCGCTGAACCCGCCGAACAGCTCGGCTTCCGTCGCCAACGCGAGCGGGGCGATTTCGGCGTAGAGCGTGCGTCCGTCGTCGGTCAGCGAAAGAAAGTGCGATCGGCCGTCCGCTGGGTTGTCGTCGGCCGCGACCAGCCCGCGTTCGATCAGCGCCGCCGCCGCGCGACTGATCGCGATCTTGTCCATCCGCGTCGCGTCGCCCAGGCTGGCCGGCGTCGCGCGCTTGTGCTCGGCCAGGATCGCGATCAGCCGCCACTCGGTGATCTTGAGCCCGAACCGCTTGCGATAGGTGTTGGAGATGCGGGTCGACACGGCGTTCGACGCGACCGACAGGCGGTAAGGCAGGAACCGGTCGAGGATCAGGGCTCGGCGCATAACGTGGACCTTGGCATGACGAGATGACGCCTGTCCAATCTGGTCGCGGGAAATACACCCGTCGGGATCCCGTGGGATTGACTCCGCGTCCATTGCCCGGCACATCGCAGGTTCCATCGAGACCGGCTGAGGGACAGGCCCGAAGAAGCCGGGGCAACCAAATGGGGTGTTCGCACGCCATGCACGGTGCCAAGTCCTGCGGGGACCTGTGTGTCCACCGGCAGATGGTCGTGAGTCGTCACAACAGTGGCGACCTTGCGCTATCCGTCACCCCGCAAGCCTCGATCTTCGGAGGTGATTGCGCACGAGATGACTGGACTTTCTACCCTCGACGAGACTGTTTTCCCGGCCGCGCCGCTGCGTCCGCGTGGCAAGCGCGGGTCGTTACCGCTCGTCCTTCCCCTGGTCCATGGTGGATCGGCGAGCGTCGAGTGTCGCTTTGAAGTCACCGGTCCCGACGACGCGCCGGTGATCGTTGTCGCCGGTGGCATTTCGGCCGGC
>JBKJMA010000084.1:0-11869 GCA_046596505.1 Sphingomicrobium sp. | reverse complement strand
CCCGGCCCCCGCCGCCGGGACGACCGCAACCGACGCGGCGCTCTCAGCCGACGCCACGCCGAACGATGCCGCTCCGGCCGAGGCTACTCCCGATCATTCTGAAGCGCCTGCCGCTGACGAGGCTCCGGTTTCGACCCAGGGTCCGCAGATCCAGGCCATCCTGCGCGAACAGGAGCTCGACAAATACGGTCGCGCCTACGCCACCGGCCGCCGCAAGAACGCCATCGCGCGCGTCTGGCTCAAGCCGGGCTCGGGCAAGATCGTGATCAACGAGCGGGACCAGGAAGTCTATTTCGCGCGTCCGACGCTTCGCCTCGTCATCAACCAGCCGTTCGGCATCACCGATCGCGCCGGCCAGTTCGACGTGATCGCGACGGTCAAGGGCGGCGGGCTTTCGGGCCAGGCCGGCGCGGTGCTTCACGGCATCGCTCAGGCCCTGTCGCGCTACGAGCCGACGCTCCGCACGACCGTCAAGCGCGCCGGGTTCCTGACCCGCGACAGCCGCGTCGTCGAGCGCAAGAAGTACGGCAAGGCCAAGGCGCGCAAGAGCTTCCAGTTCTCGAAGCGCTAGACGTTTCGCGATCCAACAAGAAAGGGCGGTCCGGATCACTCCGGGCCGCCCTTTTTCTGTGCGCTAGTCCATCGCTGCCGGCGGTCCGCCACTGGTCGCACCGGGTTTGGGCGGCTTGAGCAGCAGCACCAAAGGGATCGCGGCGAAGGTGATCCACATCATCATTTTGAAATCATCGAGATAGGCGATGAAAGCCGCCTGGCGATTGATCTCGGCATCGATCAACGCGAGTGCCGACTGCGCGGGAAGACCGAGTTGCTGGGTCAGTGCGCCAAGCGCGCTCGGCGCATTTTCATCGGTAACGTGCGCACCAATATCGGCATGGGCAACCTGAAGGTTGCGCGTTAGCGCCGCGGTGACGATCGAGATGCCGACGGACCCGCCGATGTTGCGCGAGAGGTTGAGCAGGCTGGCCGCTGCGGTGCGCAGCCGCGGCTCGAGCGTCGCGAAGGCGAGCGACTGGATCGTCACGAACAGCATCCCGAGCCCGAGGCCCTGGACGAGCCCGCTCAGGATCACCGGCCGCGCGCCTTGGACCAGCGCAAAGCCGGTCATCATGTATAGCGACGTGCCCATCAACCCCATGCCGAGCGCGACGAGAGCGCGCATGTCGATCTTTTGGGCCAGCTTTCCTACCGTGACCATCGAGATCAGCGTTCCGACCCCGCGCGGCATCGTCAGTTCGCCCGACTGCAGCACCGAATAGCCGTAGAGCCGTTGCAAAAGCGGCGGCAGCAGCGCGAGTCCCGCCAGCAACAGGACCCCCGTTACCGCCATGAAGAACAGGCCGGTGGCGAAGTTGCGATTGGTGAACATGTGCCGCTCGAACAGCGGCTCTCGGCCAGTGATGGTGTGGATAATGAACATCCAGAAAGCGGCGATGGTAAGCCCGAGTTCAACGAGGATTTCGCTGCTCTGGAACCAGTCGAGCTGCTGTCCGCGGTCGAGCATCAATTGGAGCGCGGCAAGCCCAATTCCGATCAGGGCAAAGCCGAACAGGTCGAACTTGCGCGGATTGAGGTCGGTTCTCGGCATGTAGCGCAGCAGCATGACCGCCGCCAATGTGCCGACCGGCAGGTTGACGAGGAACACCCAGCGCCAGTTGAAACTGTCGGTCAGCCAGCCACCGAGCAGCGGCCCGAGGATTGGCCCAATCATGATCCCGCCGCCGAAAAGCGCCATTGCCTGCGCATGTTTTTCGCGGGGGAAGATGTCGAACAGGGTCGCCTGCGCGAGCGGCACGAGGAAGGCGCCGCTGACCCCCTGGATCGCGCGGAAGGCGACCATCTGGCTGAGCGACTGGGCAATCGCGCACAGGAAGCTGGCGATTGTGAAGGCGACCACCGCGATCACCATCAGCCGCTTGCGGCCGACCTTGTCGGCCAGCCAGCCCGCGATCGGAATGGCGATGGCCGACGCCACGATATAACTCGTCAGGACCCAGTTGATGCTGTCCTGCGTCGCACCCAGGCTCGCCTGCATGTGCGGCAGCGCCACATTGGCGATGGTTGTGTCGAGGATCTGGATCAGCACCGCGAGCATCACCGCGATGGTTACCAGCATCCTTCGCCGGGGTTCCAGGACGTGGAGTTCAGCCATGCCCTAGCGCTGGGCTTCGAGCGTCACTTCGACCTTGGCCGACAAACCCGCGATCATGTCGCGCGCCGGCTGCTGGTCGAAGGCGATCCGCACGGACACGCGCTGCGTCACCTTGACCCAATTACCGTTGGCATTCTGTGCCGGGAGGACCGAGAATTCGCTACCGGTGCCCGAGCCGATGCTGGCGACATGTGCCTTTACCTTTAGCCCCGGATACGCGTCGAACTTGACCGTCGCCGGCAGCCCGACATGCATCCGGGCAAGGTCGTCTTCCTTGAAATTGGCCTCGACCCACGCCGCTTTGTCGCGGACGATCGAGAGCATCGACAGGCCCGTGATCGCGGTCTGGCCGACGAGTAGCCGGTCGGACTTGGCGATCACTCCGTCCGACGGGGCGCGGACGATCGAGCGCTGGATATCGAGACGAGCTTTCGCGACCGCCGCGTTGGCAGCGGCGATCTGCGGCTGATCACCGCCCGGAGCGATGGCGGCGGAAGCGCTGGCCGCGCGAGCGCGAGCGTCAGCCAACTGAGCGCGCGCTTTCTCGACCTCGTTGAGCGCATCATCATGCGCGGCGCGGGTCGTGAAACCCTGTGCAAGCAGCTGGTTCTGACGCGCCAAAGCCCGCTGGGTAATCGCCAGATTTGCCTGTCCGCCGACGATATCGCCGTTCGTACCGGCCGCCTGGGTGCGTAGCTGAACCGTCTGCAATCGCGCCGCGGCGACTTGCGCCTCGGCATTGGCGAGCGCCACCTCGAGCGGGGCGGGATCGATCCGGAACAGCACGTCGCCGCGCTTGATCTTCTGTCCCTCGCGCACGCTAACCTCGACCACCGGGCCGCCGACCTGGGTGCTGATCGAAGTGATGTCCTGTTTGACATAGGCGTTGTCAGTGCCGACCGTTTTGCCACTGTTGAGCCAGAAATAGGCGCCAATGAGCAGGATCATCAGCGGCACGACGAGCATCAAGATAATCCGCTTGGGGCTGCGTTTGACGACGACGATCTTCTCGACTGCGGCCTCTGGCTCGGTGGCACGGGTTTCACGCAAGTCGGCGTGGCGCGCTTCCTCGGCGGTCTCGCGGTCAATTTTCTTCAACTCGTTCATGCGGAAACCCTGTTCGGCGAAGATGTGAGCTGCGACAGATTGTCGCGAATGCGGGCGAGGCCCGCGCGCAGGGCGCCAATTTCATCCGGCCCGAGGCCGTCGAACGCGTCGCCGCCCAACTCGGTTGCAAGGCCGCGCAGGCTTTCGAGGATTGGCTTGGCCTTGTCGGTTAACGCAAGCCGCCAGGCACGGCGGTCGGCGGGGTCGCGATGGCGCTCGACCAGCCCGGCCTGCTCGAGCCGGTCGATGATCCGGCACAAGGTGATCGGTTCGATGTCGAGCCGATCGGCAACCTCCACTTGGCGAGGATTGGGATTGCGCCCGAGTATCGCGAGGACGCGCCATTGCGCGCGCGTGACCCCGAGCGACGCGGCGCGCCGGTCAAACACGCGGCGCAGCATGTGCGCGGTTTCGGCGATTTCGAACGGAAGATTGTCGAGTTCCATGCGGCCTTTATAATAAGTGCACTTATTAATTTCAAGTGGAGACGGATACCGAAGCTTCGTCCCCCCGGGGTTGTCTCTCGCCGCGCCAACAGCCAAGCCGGTGCCATGACGGAGGAATTCACCAAAAGCACTGACATTGCAGGCCTGCTCGACAAGCTTGAGCTGCTGTACGAGCGCTCGGTCGCAAACCTGCGCGACGCACTCGCCCGTTATGCCACCGACGGTGTTCGTCCCGATAGCGCCGAGCGGCTGGCGGGTGCCTTCGCCTATCCCGAACTGCGCATCGAATATGATCCGAAAGTGCCGCCGCCGACCCCGGCGCGCGCTTTCGCGCGACTTAACCAGCCGGGCAGCTATGCGACATCGATCGCTCGGCCAGCCTTCTTCCGAACCTACCTCACCGAGCAGCTCGAGCATCTCGTCCGCGATTATCCGGTGCGGATCAGCGTCAGTCCGTCAGCGAGCGAGATCCCCTATCCGTATGTGCTCGATGGCGGCGACCTTGCGCTCGGCTCGATCTCGACCGCCGAACTGTCGCGCTGGTTTCCCTCGTCGCAACTGTTCCACATCGGTGACGAGATCGCCGACGGCGAATGGGACCTGACGACCGACCCCGTCCGGCCGCTGGCGCTGTTCGACGCGCCGCGCACCGATTTCAGCCTGGCGCGGCTCAAACATTATACTGGTACCCCGACCGATCACTTCCAGCACTTCATCCTGTTCACCAACTATGTCCGCTATGTCGATGAGTTCGTTCGGTTCGCGATCGACGAACTGCGCAACCCCGGCAGCCGTTTCACCGCGCTCAGCGTCCCCGGTGCGACGTTCGAGCATGGCGATCTGACCGATGCCGAGGCGCAGATCGCGGCGGGCGTGTGGCGGCGTCACCAGATGCCGGCCTATCATTTGCGCACGCCCACGGGCGACGGCATCACGCTGGTCAACATCGGCGTCGGGCCGTCGAACGCCAAGACGATCTGCGACCATATCGCGGTGCTGCGGCCCGAGGCGTGGCTGATGATCGGCCATTGCGGAGGACTGCGGCCAAGCCAGACGATCGGCGACTATGTCCTCGCCCACGCCTATCTGCGCGACGATCATGTCCTCGACGAGGTGTTGCCGCCGGAGATCCCGATCCCGGCGATCGCCGAGGTCCAGACGGCGATGGTCCGCGCCGCCGAACGCGTCACCGGCGAGGATGAGGACGGACTCAAGAAGCGGCTGCGGACCGGCACCGTGGTGACGACCGACGACCGCAACTGGGAGCTGCGCTACACCTCGTCGGCGCTGCGTTTCAACCAGAGCCGGGCGGTCGCAATCGACATGGAATCGGCGACCGTCGCGGCGCAGGGGTACCGGTTTCGAGTGCCCTATGGGACCTTGCTGTGCGTGTCGGACAAGCCGCTTCACGGCGAGTTGAAGCTGCCTGGCCAGGCCAATGATTTCTATGAGCGCGCGATCAGCCAGCATCTGCGGATCGGGATCGAGACGCTCGACCTGCTGCGGCAGGAAGGCGACGGCCTTCACAGCCGCAAGCTCCGCAGCTTCGACGAACCGCCGCTGCGGTAGTTTTGGGTGGGACGATATGCGGCGCGTCAGATTTCGTGCGCCCGCGAGACGAGCGCGAACATGGCCAGCAATTTCAACCGCATCGACCTATCCCTTTGGCACTCCCCGCCGCAGCGTTTAAGGGCGATTTCATGACCGACCAACAACTCGTCGCCCGCGCCCGCGCCGCCGCGCTCAAGGCCTACGCGCCCTACTCGCGCTTCTTCGTCGGCTGCGCGATCGAGAGCATCGATGGCGAGGTCGTGACCGGTGCCAACATGGAGAATGCCAGTTACCGGCTCGGGGTCTGCGCCGAACTCGCCGCGCTGACCGCCGCACAGCTTGCGTTCGGGCTCGACAAGGTCGCCCGCATCGCGGTGGCCGGGGGCGATGGTTCGGGCCCGGACTTGGCCGGCGACGCCCCCGTCACTCCCTGCGGAGGCTGCCGCCAGTCGATCCTCGAGGTGGCGCAACTGTCGGGACGTGATATCAAAATCCTCTGCGCCTCGGGCGACGGCGCGACGGTCGAGACACACCGCATCGCCGACCTCATCCCGCACGGCTTCGGCCCGGCCAATCTCGCGGTCGCAAGTTAGGCCAGCTTGATCTCGCGCAGCCGCTCGGCGAGGAAGTCGTGGGCGGTGATCGGGGGCCATTGCGATGCCTCCCCCGCCTCGACCGTGCCGGGCAGCGCCTTGATGAGGAAATCCGGGCGGAAGTGGAGGAAGAAGGGCATCGAGGTGCGCGCATGGGCGGCGCGGTCGGGCGACGGGTTGACGACGCGGTGCGAGGTCGAGCGCAGCCTGCCGTTGGTCAACCGCTGCAGCATGTCGCCAATATTGATCACGAGTTCGCCAGACTTGGGGCTGACCGGGATCCAGCGGCCGTCCCGGGTCAGCAATTCCAGCCCGGCCTCTTCGGCGCCTAGCAGCAGCGTGATGGTGTTGATGTCCTCATGCGCGCCGGCGCGAATATGCTTGCCGGTCGGCTCGTCTTGCGGCGGGTAATGGAGCAGGCGGAGGACCGAATTGCCGTCGCGCACGGTGTCGCGGAAATAATCCTCGTCGATGCCGAGGAAGCGGGCGATGGCCGAGAGGATCTGCACGCCGACGCGGTCGAACGCGTCGTAAAGCTCGATCATCGTCGGCTTGAAGTCGGCGACCTCGACCGGCCACACGTTCGGCGACATGACGGCGGCGAACGAGTGTCCTTTGGGCAGATCGCGGCCGACGTGCCAGAATTCCTTGAGGTCGTGCGCCGTGTGGCCCTTGGCGGTCTCAATCCCGAACGGGGTGTAGCCGCGCGCGCCGCCGGTGCCGGCGATGGCGTAGCGGCGCTTAACCTCTTCAGAGAGGGCGAAGAACGCCCTGGCCTGGGCCTCGGCGCGGTCGATCAGCGCTTGCGCGATGCCGTGGTCGGCGATGATCGCGAAGCCGGTGTCGACGAAGCTGCGGCCGAGTTTGTCGGCAAAATCGATCGGGTTGCGATCGGCGTCGGTCAGGCTCAGCGCGGCGATATTGTCGTGCATTACCAGACCATGCCTTGCGCCGCTTCGCGCGCTGCCGCGTCGAGGCGCTCGATCGCTTCGGTGGGTGTCTCCGCCACCAGCAGCTGCGCGCGGCGCGCCGGAGACAGGAAACCCGACGCGGTGACATGGTCGAGGAAGCCGGTCATCCCGCTCCAGAAACCTGCGACGTCGACCAGGCAAAACGGCTTGGAGTGGTAACCAAGCGCGTTCCATGTCCACGCCTCGAACATCTCGTCGAACGTGCCGATGCCGCCCGGCAGGATCAGGAAACCATCGGCGAGTTCGGTCATCTTGGCCTTGCGCTCGTGCATCCCGGCGACGGTGTGGAGTTCGGTCAGTCCATTGTGAGCGACTTCGAGCCCGACGAGTACGTCGGGGATCACCCCATAGGTGCGGCCCCCGCCGTCGCGCACCGCGTCGGCGACGATGCCCATCAAACCCAGCTTGCCGCCGCCGTAGACGAGATCGATGCCGCGCGCAGCCATCGCCTCGCCGGTCTGGCGGGCGGCGTCAGCAAATGCCGGTGCGGTGCCGGGAGCGGAGCCGCAATAGACCGCGAGACGCCGTAAAGCTGACGACATGGGCGCGGTCACCAAGTCGATTGTGTCAGTTTAGGCAGTTTAACGATGCGCCCACCGGAGGCACGCGCGGTCATGGAAGCAGGTGCAAAAGGGTGACTCTTTGTCATCGCGCGACGGTAGGCGGGTTCGCCGTCTGTAGGACAGTTAAAACTCACAGGGCGACAAGCGCCTTGAGGTCTGCCTCGGGCCGCGCACCGAAGTGGGAGATGACTTCGGCGGAGGCGATGGCGCCAGTCGCCAGTTGGCGCTGGAGGTCGGCGCCTTTGACGCGCGCGGTAAGGAAGCCCGCGGCGAACAGATCGCCGGCGCCGGTCGTGTCGACCAGCTTGGTCAGCGGCGCGGCGGGGATGTCGACGCGCGTGCCCCGTTCGACCGCGATCGCCCCCGCCGGCCCGCGGGTTATGACGAGGGTCGGCACCTTGCCAGCGATGTCGGCGAGCGCGCCGGCGAGGTCGCTGCGCTGGGTCAGCTGGAGCAGTTCGTCCTCGTTGGCGAACAGCAAGTCGATCGCGCCATTGTCGATCATGCGCAAAAAGCTTTCCTTGCGGCCGGCGATGCACACGCTTTCGGACAAGGTGAACGCCACTTGCCGCCCGGCGTCATGGGCGATGTCGACCGCGCGGGCCATGATGGCGCGCGGCAGGTCGGAGCCGAACAGATAGCCTTCGAGGTAGAGAATCGCGGCCGAGCGGATGAGCGCTTCGTCGAGCGCGTCGGCATTGAGCTCGTGGCTCGCACCGGGACAGGTATTCATCGTGCGCTGCGCGTCGGGCGTGACGAGGATCAGGCAGCGCCCGGTCGGGGGCGCACCTTTTCCCAGCGGTGGTGTATCGAAGCGGACGCCCAAGGTTCGCATGTCATGCGCAAAAATATTGCCGAGCGGGTCGTCGGCGATCTGGCCGATGAAGCCGGCTTTCCCGCCCATCGCCGCGACCCCGGCCATGGTGTTGGCGCCCGACCCGCCCGAAGTCTCACGCGCGCTGCCCATCGCCGCGTAGAGCGTGTCGGCGTCGGCAAGCGAGAGCAGCTGCATCTGGCCCTTGGGCAGACGGTGGATGGCGAGGAACGCCTCGTCGCAGGTCGCGATGACGTCGACGATCGCGTCGCCGATCGCGACAATATCGAGGCTGGGTGAGGACATGGGCGCGCTTATTCGGCGAACGGCCTGGCCTCGTGCCGCTGGCCGAGGAGGTAGGCGTCGGCGACGAGGCGGAAGGGGGCGAGGTCGACGTCGCTCTGGCGGGCCTCAATCAATTGGGCGAAATGGCGGTAGAGCGCGGCATATTCGGCTTCGTCGCCGACTTCTACCGGCTGGCCGTCGACCGCCATCCGTGACGCGCCGTGGGTCAGGACGAGCTTGCCGTGGTCGGTGTCGACGCGGATTTCCCACGTTTGCGTGCCGAGCTGGTCCCAGTTGAAATGCGCCGCCACGGGTACGCCGTCGGGGCTGGCGAGTACGAGCCGGGCGGCGATCGGGGCGGGCCTGTTGGCGGGGAAATCGAGCTTTGACGCGGTCAGGGTGAGCGGCCACGGCAGGATCCGCGTGATAACCGACAGTGCGTTGATGCCGGGGTCGAACACGCCGATCCCGGGCTCCCATACCCAGTCCTGGCCGGGGTGCCACTGGCGGACATTCTCGAGCCAGTCGACTTCGACGCGGGTGATCGTCTTGTCCTTGAGCCAGGCGCGAGCGGGCTCGACCGCCGCCGCCTCGCGCGAGTGCCAGGTCATGTAGAGCAGCCTGCCGGCGTCGCGCGCCATCGCGGCGAACCGTTCGGCCTCGCTCAGCGTCGCGGCGGGAGGTTTCTCGAGCAGCACGTCGAGCCCGCCGGCGAAGGCGTCGGCGATCAGCGCGGCGCGGCCGATCGGCGGGGTACAGATCGCGACCGCATCGACCTTGATCCCGGAGGCGAGCATCTCGGCGATGGTGCGGAAGCAGGGTACTTCGACATCGCTCTTCCCGCCACGCGTTATCCCGGCGACGAATTCGAACGCGGGGTTGGCAGCGATGTGGGGAATATGCTGATCGCGCGCGATCTTGCCGATTCCGGCGATGGCGATGCGGGTGACGGTCATGCGGGATTGCCTTCGGTCATGGGGTTGCCGTCGTAACGAACGGGGTCGTGAAAAGCGGCGTCACAAGGGTTCGAAAACATTGCCGGGTTCTGCGGCCGGGTAGCGCGCGGGGCAGATACCATGCTCCGTCAAAGCGGCAGCGAGCCGCTCGGCGGACCGGCGTAACAAGGGTTTCTCTCAGCCATTCGACCGACCTACCGCGCGCCGCGTCGAATGCGAGCCGTAAAGAGCGGTTCCCTTAAGCGACGCGGCGTTCAGGCTCCGCTACCCCTGCCCGGTCAAGCCCGGCGGCAAGTTCGGCGACGAGGTCGTCCGCATGCTCGATCCCGACCGAGACGCGCAGCAGGCCCGCGCCGATCCCGGCGGATGCGCGTGCTTCGGGGGTCATCGCAGCGTGGGTCATGGTCGCCGGGTGGGCGATCAGGCTTTCGACCCCGCCGAGCGATTCGGCGAGGCTGAACAGTTCCAGCCCGTCGATCAGACGCCGCACCGCCGCCTCGCCGCCGGCGAGCTCGAACGACAGCATTGCGCCAAACCCGTGCTGCTGGCGCGCGGCGATGTCGTGGCCGGGATGGCTGGCGAGCCCCGGATAATGGACTTTCGACACCGCCGGATGCGCGCCAAGCTGGTCGACGATCACGGCGGTATTCTCCTGGTGCTGGCGCATCCGCACGTCGAGCGTGCGCAGCCCGCGCAGGGTCAGGAAACTGTCGAACGGCGCGCCGGCGACCCCGATCGCGTTGGCCCACCAGGCTAGCTGTTCGTGAACCGCGGCGTCCTTGGCGATAACCGCGCCGCCGACCACGTCGCTGTGGCCATTGATATATTTGGTGGTCGAATGGATGACGATGTCGGCGCCAAGCTCGAGCGGGCGCTGCAGCACCGGCGAGAGGAAGGTATTGTCGACCGCGACCAACGCGCCGATCGCCTTCGCGGCGGCGGCGGCGGCGGCGATATCGGTGATTCGCATCAGCGGGTTCGACGGGGTCTCGATCCATAGCAGTGTCGGCCGCCACGCGATCGCCTCGGCCAGTTCGGCGCGATCGGTCAGGTTGGCGCTGCGCAGCTCGTACGCGCCCTTGGCGGCGAGCGCGTTGAACAGCCGCCAGCTGCCGCCGTAGCAATCGTGCGGGACGAGCAGCCGGTCGCCGGGCTTGAGCAAGGCCTCGAGCACCAGCGCGATCGCCGCCATGCCGGTCGCGGTGATGATGCCCCCTGCCCCGACCTCGAGCTCGGCGAGCGCCTCGCCAAGCTGGTCGCGCGTCGGATTGCCCGAGCGGCTGTAATCATATTTCCGCTTCTGGTCGAAGCCGGCGAAGGTGAAGTTGGTCGAAAGGACGATCGGCGGCACGACCGCACCGAAGGCCGTGTCGCTGTCGATGCCGGCGCGCACGGCACGGGTCGCGGGGTTATGGGGGCGGTTCATCGAGCAGGCTCCTGGGGCGAGAGAAATTCTTGGATGATCACCGCAACCGCCTCATGTTCCTTGAGGAAGGCGTCGTGGCCAAATGGCGAGGACAGCGACGCGAACCGGCCGTGGGGCGCAGCCTCGGCCAGGCGGCGGATCGCGGCGGCCGGGATCAGCCGGTCGCTATCGACCGCGATGAAGGTCGTCGGGACCTCGATAACGGCGGGGTCGATCGCGTGGAGGTCGATCGATTCGGACAGGCGGCGATAGGCGACCGGGTTGATCCGCTGACAGTGGCGCAATCCCTGCGCGTCGAGATAGGCTTCAGCGGATATCCGCGCGCGGCCGTCGATGACGGTCACCGGGTCGGAGAAGCGCTCCTCGAACTCGTCGGGGGTGCGGTAAGTCAGCATCGCGATCTTGCGCGCCAGCGATACCCCCGCAGCGGGGTCGCCGAGCCGCTCGCCAAGCTCGATCGCCTGACGCTGAAGCGTGCGTTGGGCGCTGGTGAACGGGTGCGAATCGGCTGCCGCGCTGATCGCCAGCAGCCGCGCCCAGCGGCCCGGCGCGAGGGCGACCGCGTGCATTCCGGCCATCGCGCCATAGCTCGATCCGATGAAGCCGGCGGCGCGGTGGATACCGAGATGGTCAAGCACTGACAGGATTGCGACCGCTTGGTCACGCGCGTCGATCGGCGCATCGAGCGTGCCGTCGGCGCCGATCCAGTCGATCGCGACCACGCGACAGTTGGAGAGCGAACCGGCTTGACCTTGCCACCAGCCGGACGTCGGATCCTCATGATTGGCAAGGACATGGCGACCGGCCGAAATGCCGCCGGCGACAACGATCACCGGCGCGTCGTCGGGACCGGTGACTTCAAAGCGGCACTCGACGCTCGTCCTTCCCCTGGTCCATGGCGGATCGGCGAGCGTCGAGTGTCGCTTTGAAGTCACCGGTCCCGACGACGCGCCGGTGATCGTTGTCGCCGGTGGCATTTCGGCCGGC
>JBKJMA010000044.1:0-2902 GCA_046596505.1 Sphingomicrobium sp. | reverse complement strand
GCGCAAGCTTGGCTTCGCGGCGAGCCACACGATGCGGCTTGCCCAGTCGCTCTACGAGGACGGGCTGATAACCTACATGCGCACCGACGGGGTACAGATGGACGGCGAGGCGATCTCGGCCGCGCGCCGCGCCATCGCCGATCGCTATGACGCTGGCTACGTCCCCGACAAGCCGCGAATGTACACGGCGAAGGCCAAGAATGCGCAGGAAGCGCATGAGGCAATCCGCCCGACCGACTTCAAGCGCCAGGCGGGCGGGAGCGGCGACCATGCGCGGCTGTACGGGCTGATCTTCAACCGCGCGCTGGCGAGTCAGATGGCGTCGGCAAGGCTCGAACGCACGACGGTTGAACTGAGCGACGGGGCCGGGCGGGCGACGTTGCGGGCGACCGGTCAGGTGACGTTGTTTCCGGGCTATCTCGCGCTCTACGAGGAGGGCCGCGACGACAAGGCGGACGATGATGACGCCGCGAAGATGCCGTTGCTCAAGGCCGGCGACGCGCCCGCCAAGCGCTCGGTCGATGCGGTGCAAAGCTTCACCCAGCCGCCGCCGCGCTATTCCGAGGCGAGCCTTGTCAAGCGGATGGAGGAGCTCGGCATCGGCCGACCGTCGACCTATGCGGCGACGCTGCAGACGCTCAAGGATCGCGAGTATGTGAAGCTGGAGAAGCAGCGCTTCACGCCCGAGGAGAGCGGGCGCTTGGTCACCGCGTTCCTCGAGCGCTTCTTCGAGCGCTACGTCGACTATGACTATACCGCCGGGCTCGAGGAAGGGCTCGATGACGTGTCGGGCGGGCGCACGGGGTGGCAGGCGTTGCTCGAGGCGTTCTGGAAAGACTTCAAGCCCAAGGCGGGCGAAGTGATGGAGCAGAAGCCGAGCGAGGTCACCGCCGCGCTCGATGAGTTCCTCGCGCCGTTCCTGTTTCCCGACAAGGGCGACGGAGCGGATCCGCGACTGTGCCCGCTGTGCGGCACCGGGCGGCTCGGGCTTCGCGGGGGCAAGTTCGGGGCGTTCGTCGCTTGCTCCAACTACCCCGAGTGTAAATATACCCGCCAGTTCGGGCAGGGGGGGGATGCCGCCCCGAGCGAGGGGCCGCAGGACATCGGCAACGGCATCACGCTCAAGAGTGGGCGGTTCGGGCCCTATCTAGAGCGTGGCGACGGCAAGGAAGCCAAACGCGCCTCGATCCCCAAGGACGTTCCGATGGAAGGGCTGACGCTGGAGACGGCCGAGCAGCTGATGTCGTTGCCGCGCGAGATCGGGGCGCATCCCGAGACTGGGGCGATGATCTCGGCCTCGATCGGGCGCTATGGCCCGTACCTCGTGCATGACGGCAAGTACGCCCGGCTGTCGTCGACCGCCGAGGTGTTCGAGACCGGCATGAACGCGGCGGTGGCGAAGCTGGCCGACGCGGCGACGGGCGGCGGTCGGCGGACCGGCGGGCGCGAGCCGCTCGCGGTGCTGGGCGTGCATCCGGTGAGCGGCAAGGAGTTGAAGGTGATGGAAGGGCGCTTCGGGGCCTATGTGACCGACGGCGAAACCCATGCGACGCTGCCCAAGAGCGCCGATCCCAAGGCGGTGACGCTCGACGAGGGCGTGGTGCTGATCGACGAGAAGGCCGCCAAGGGTCCTGCGACGGGTAAGAAGAAGGTCGTCAAGAAAAAGGCGCCGGCGAAGAAGGCGGCAGCGAAGAAAAAGACCTAGCGACAGGCCCTGCAGTCGGGGTCGGGGGGGAGGCGCATCGTGCGCCACTCCAGCGCGGCGCCGTCGAACAGGAACAGCTTGCCCGCCGCGTCGGGTTCGATCCCGACGATCGCGCGGATTGCGACCAGTGCGGCGTAGTGGCCGACCGTCCCGACCAGCGCGCCGAGCACGCCCTGTTCCGCGCAGGTATCGCAATCATCCGTGTCGAACGCGTCGCCGACGAAGCAGCGGAAGCAAGGCGCTCCGGCAACATGGCCTCGGAACAGGCCGACTTGGCCCTGGAACTGGGCGGCGGCGGCGGAGACCAGCGGGATGCCGAGGCGGACGGCGGTGTCGCTGACAATCAGGCGGGTGGCGAAGTTGTCGGTGCCATCGAGGATCAGGTCGTGCCCGGCGAGCAGCTCGGTGGAGTTAGTCGCGTCGATCCTGCACGGAACAAGAACGACGTCCACGAACGGGTTGAGCGCGTTCACAAATTTCCCGGCAAGCACCGCCTTGCCGTCGCCGACCTGGTCGCTGCGGTAGAGCGGCTGGCGCTGGAGGTTGGACAACTCGACCGTGTCCCCGTCGATGATCGTCAACCGGCCGACGCCCGCCCCCGCCAGCGCCGGGATCACCGCCGACCCGATCCCGCCCGCGCCGACGACGGCGATGCGCGCGGCCTTCAACCGCTGCTGCCCAGCGCCGCCAACCTGGCGCAGGACGATGTGCCGGGCGTAACGGTCCAGTTCCTCGTCGGTCATCGGGGGCCCGTCATTGGCCAGTACTGCCGAAGCCTCCGTGGCCGCGGTCGGTCGCGTCGAGCTCATCGACCTCGTCGAACCCGGCCCGGGTCACCGCGGCGGGGACGAGTTGCGCGATCCGCTCGCCGCGCCGCACCGGGAAGACCTCGGGCCCGTGGTTGATCATCAGCACCTTCAACTCGCCGCGGTAATCGCTGTCGATCGTGCCCGGCGTGTTGGGGACGGTTACGCCATGCTTGAACGCGAGGCCCGAGCGCGGGCGGACCTGAATCTCGTAGCCATCGGGGATGGCGACCTTGAACCCGGTCGCGACGGCGCGGCGCTCACCCGGCGCGAGGTCGATGTCCTCGGCGGCGACCACATCCATGCCAGCCGCGCCGGGCGTGGCATAGGCGGGGAGGGGCAACCCTTCGCCATGGGGCAGGCGGGCGATCTGGATGCGGACGGTCAATGC
>JBKJMA010000206.1:0-3794 GCA_046596505.1 Sphingomicrobium sp. | reverse complement strand
CCTGTCGCAGTCGGTGCCGCTGTTCGCGCGCGCCCTCGACTTCGTCCAGGCGGCCGTCGCGCGCGGCGGCAAGGTGCTGTTCGTCGGCACCAAGCGCCAGGCGCAAGATGCCGTCGCCGAGGCCGCTCGCCAGTCGGGCCAGCACTTCGTCAACCATCGCTGGCTCGGCGGAATGCTGACCAACTGGAAGACTGTGTCGAACTCGATCAAGCGTTTGAAGACGCTTGAGGAGCAGCTTAGCGGCGACACTGCCGGCCTGACCAAAAAGGAAGTCCTTCAGCAGACCCGCGAGCGCGACAAGCTTGAGAAGAGCCTTGGCGGGATCCGCGACATGGGGGGCTTGCCCGACGTCATGTTCGTGATCGATTCGAACAAGGAGGAACTGGCAATCAAGGAAGCCAATGTGCTTGGCATCCCGGTCGTCGCGATCCTCGATTCGAACAGCAACCCCAATGGCATCGCCTTCCCGGTCCCGGGCAATGACGACGCCAGCCGCGCAATCCGCCTCTACGCCGACGCGATCGCCACCGCGGCTCGCGCAGGCAAGAGCGGCAACCAGGCCGCCAAGGGCGTCGACATTGGCGAAATGGCCGAACCGCCGGTCGAAGAAGCACTGGCGTAACCCTTCGTCCCCTCCCTTTGTCAGGGAGGGGAACAAGGAGTGGGTCTGTTACAACGCAGGCCGCGTCCCGAACTTGAAAAACCCCACCCCATGAACCGCCCGCTGGCGGTTCATCCCTCCCTCGATCGGGAGGGGAGTCAGAGGAACATGACATGGCTGAGATCACCGCTGCCTCGGTGAAGGAACTGCGCGAGCGCACTGGCGCCGGCATGATGGACTGCAAGAAGGCATTGTCCGAGAACCATGGCGAGATGGAAGCGTCGGTCGATTGGCTGCGCACCAAGGGTCTTGCCGCCGCCGCCAAGAAGGCCGGCCGCACCGCGGCGGAAGGGCTCGTCGGCGTTGCCGTCGACGGCACCAGGGGTTCGGTCGTCGAGGTCAACTCGGAAACTGACTTCGTCGCCAAGAACGAACAGTTTCAGGGCTTCGTCGCCGAAGTGTCGAAGCTGGCGCTAACCACCGGCAATGACATCGACGCGCTCGGCGCGTCCAGTTTCTCGACCGGCGGCACCGTCGCCGAGGCGCTGACCCACAACATCGCCACGATCGGCGAGAACCAGTCGCTGCGTCGCGCCGCCCGGCTCGACGTGAGCGAGGGCGCCGTCGTCAGCTACGTCCACAACGCCGCCGCCCCGAACATGGGCAAGATCGGCGTGCTGGTCGCGCTTGAGGGCTCGGCCCCGGTCGAGACGCTCAACGCGCTCGGCAAGCAGCTCGCAATGCACATCGCCGCCGCCAACCCGCTGGCGCTCGACGCCGCCGATCTCGACCCCGCGCTGGTCGAGCGCGAGCGTGCGATCGCGATGGAAAAGGCCAAGGACAGCGGCAAGCCGGCCAACATCATCGAAAAGATGGTTGAAGGCGGCCTCGCCAAGTTCCGCAAGGAGAATGCGCTCCTGTCGCAGCTGTTCGTGATCGACGGCAAGACCCCGATCGCCGACGTCGTCGCGGCCGCCGCCCGGGAAGCCGGCGCGCCGATCACGCTGAAGGCGTTCGAGCGCTTTCAGCTCGGCGAGGGCATTGAGAAGCCGACCAGTGATTTCGCCGCCGAAGTCGCCGCCACCGCCGGTATCAAAAAGCCCGACCCGGTCGCTTAACCGCACACAGGCCGCTTAGGCGGTTGGCAGCGGGGCAGGGGGTGCGTAAGAGCGCTCCCGGCCCCGTTTTGCTATCCGGTGCCGCCTCGAGAGGATAAGACCGCCACATGAACCGCCCGCGCTTCCACCGGATTCTCCTCAAGCTGTCGGGCGAAGCGCTGATGGGCGACGGCCAGTTCGGGATCGATCCCGATACCGTGGCCGGCCTCGCGGGCGAGGTCGCCGCCGCCAAGGCCGCCGGGCATGAGCTATGCCTCGTCGTCGGCGGGGGCAACATCTTCCGCGGCATCGCCGGCGCCGCCAAGGGCTTCGACCGCAGTACCGCCGATTACATGGGCATGCTCGCGACGGTGATGAACGCGCTCGCGGTGCAGAATGCGCTCGAGAAGGTCGGCATCGATACCCGCGTCCAGTCGGCGATCCCGATGGCCAGCGTGTGCGAGCCGTATGTCCGCCGCCGCGCGATGCGGCATATGGAGAAGGGCCGTATCGTCATCTTCGCCGCGGGCACCGGCAACCCCTATTTCACTACCGACACCGCCGCCGCCTTGCGCGCCGCTGAAATGGGCTGCGATGCATTGTTCAAGGGAACCAGCGTCGACGGCGTCTACGATGCCGATCCCAAGAAGGTGCTGACCGCCAAGCGCTATGACCAGCTCGCGTTCAGCCGCGTGCTGGCCGACGACCTCAAGGTGATGGACGCGTCGGCCGTCGCCCTGTGCCGCGACAACAACATCCCGATCGTCGTGTTCAACATTCGCCAACCCGGCAATCTCGCCCAGGTGCTGGCGGGGCAGGGGACCGCGACGATCGTCCAGACGGAGAATTGACCAATGCCAGCCTATGACAAGTCCGACATTCAGCGCCGCATGGCCGGCGCGACCGAGGCCCTCAAGTCCGACCTCGTCGGCCTGCGTACCGGGCGCGCCTCGACCGCGCTGCTCGATCCGATCCAGGTCGAGGTCTATGGCGCCAACATGCCGCTCAATCAGTGTGCCACCGTTTCGGTCCCCGAGGCGCGGATGATCTCGGTCCAGGTATGGGACCGGTCGAACGTGACCCCGGTCGAAAAGGCGATCCGCAACGCCGGGCTTGGGATCAATCCAATCGTCGATGGCCAGGTCATCCGCCTGCCGATCCCCGACCTGACTGAAGAGCGCCGCAAGGAGCTGGCCAAGCTCGCCGGCCAGTACGCCGAAAAGGCGCGGATCGCGGCGCGCAACGTCCGCCGCGACGGCATGGACGCGCTCAAGACCGACGAGAAGAAGCACGAGATCAGCGAGGACGAACGCAAGCGCCACGAGACCGAAGTGCAGAAGATGACCGACGAAACGATCAAGGACATCGATGCCGCGGCGCACACCAAGGAACAGGAGATCCTCGGCAAATGACGCTTGAACGCCCTCTGGCGCCCTTGAGGGCCGAGGGCGTCGCCAGGACGGGGGACGCCCGCGTTCCGCGCCATGTCGCGATCATCATGGACGGCAACGGGCGCTGGGCTTCCAAGCGGGGGCTCCCGCGCGTTGCGGGTCATCGGGCCGGTGCCGAGGCAGTTCGCAAGACCGTTCGCGCCGCCGCCGAAGCCGGGGTCGAGGTGCTCACCCTCTATGCTTTCTCGTCAGAGAATTGGCGCCGCTCGGCCGAGGAAGTAACCGACCTCACCACGCTGATGCGCTTCTATCTCGACCACGAGCTCGCCAGCCTCAAGAGGGAAGGCGTGCGGCTCGAATTGATCGGTGAGCCCGAGGCGTTCGGCCCCGACCTTGCCGCGCGGCTCCAGCGAGCAGTCGAGAGTACCCGTCACAACCGGGCGATCACGCTCGTCATGGCACTCAACTATGGCTCGCGCGGCGAACTGGCCAAGGCGGCGCAAACCCTTGCCGTGAAGGCGCAGCACGGCGAAATCGATCCGGCCTCGATCGACGAAGCAATGATCGGCGCCGAGCTCCAGACCGCGCGCTGGCCCGAGCTCGACCTGCTGATCCGCACTTCGGGGGAGGTTCGCCTGTCCAACTTCCTGCTGTGGCAGGCGGCTTATGCCGAACTCATCTTCCTCGACACGCTATGGCCCGATT
>JBKJMA010000173.1:0-5542 GCA_046596505.1 Sphingomicrobium sp. | reverse complement strand
GTCGATCAAGATTATGGTGGACGCACTTGGGCTCGAACCAAGGACCCGCTGATTAAGAGTCAGCTGCTCTACCAACTGAGCTATGCGTCCATGCCGATAGGCAATACAGCGACGCGGCCAATGGCGGCGTGTTGCGGGTGGGGCTCTAACAAGCGTCGCGGCCCGGTGCAAGCGCTTTACTCGAGGCGTGACTGGCTGCGCTGCTGGCGCTCGAGCGCCATGAGGATGCCGAGGCAGAGCATGATCGTCATCACCGCCGATCCGCCGAAGCTGACTAGGGGGAGGGGCACGCCGACAACAGGCGCGAGGCCCATGACCATCATCAGGTTGATCGTGACGTAGAAGAAGATCGTCATCGACAAGCCCGCGGCGGTGAGCTGGGCGAAGCGCGACTTGGCGTTGGCGCTGACCCTCATCCCCCACCGGATTACCATCCCGAACGCGAGGATGAGGAGGACCCCGCCGACCAGCCCCCATTCCTCCGCCATCGTCGCGAAGACGAAGTCGGTGTGGCCTTCGGGGAGATAGTCGAGGTGGCTCTGGCTGCCTTGGAGGAAGCCCTTGCCCCAGATCCCGCCCGACCCGATCGCGATCTTCGACTGGCTGATGTGATAGCCCGCGCCTAACGGGTCGCTCTCGGGGTCCATGAAGATGAACACGCGCTTGCGTTGGTAGTCGTGCATCATCGAGAAGGCGATCGGCGCGGCGGCGGCAAGTGTTAACCCCGAGCCGACGAACAGGTAGAGCGGCAGTCCGGCGAGGAACATCACCGTGATCCCGCACAGCACGACCATGATGCAGGTGCCAAGGTCGGGCTGGACCAGGATCAGGAAGGCGGGGACGCCGAGCAGCGCCAGCGCGGGCCAGATCGCGCGCCACTTGCGGATCTCGCCGGCGGGCAAGAGCTCGTAGAAACGGGCGAGGGTGAGGACGATCGCGGGTTTCATGAACTCGGACGGCTGGAGGCGGATCGGGCCGAGTTCGAGCCAGCGCTGTGCGCCTTTCTTGACGAGGCCGAGCGCCTCGACTCCGATCAGCATGACGACGATCAGCGCGAAGATCGGGAAGGTCGCGGCCTTTATCGTCGATTCCTTGAGCCATGACATCGAAATGGCGAGGCCGAGGAAAAACAGGAAGATCATCGCCTGCTTCAGGGCCCACGGGCGAACCGATCCGCCCGCCGCGGAATAAAGCACGACCAGCCCGAACCCGGCAATCGCCACGATCATCAGAATCAGGCGCCACGGCAGCTTCGCCAAGGGGCGCGGGATGATGGCTGAGCCGATCACCTAACAAAGACTCATGATGGCTGAGCCAATCACTTAACAAAGACCCATGATCGCCGACCCGATCATGCTTTCTTGTCGCTTGGGGGCAGGCCGTTGGCTGCACGCCAGGCATTGGTCTTGGCGGCGAGGCGCTGGTCGAGCGGGCCGCCGATGCTGTTTTCGAACGTGTCGAGCGCGGCGAGACCCTTCTGGCGATCGAACAGGTAGAGCAAGGTGTCTCGGATGATTGGCGCGGCGACCTGCGATCCGAAGCCGCCATGCTCGATCACTGCGGCGGCACAATAACGCGGCTGCTCGACCGGCGCGAAGGCGACGAACAGCGAATGGTCGCGCATCTTCCAGTTGAGGCTCTCGTTCGTCCGCACACCGCCCGAATTGCGCTCGGACATGCTGATCCGGCGGACCTGCGCGGTGCCGGTCTTGCCCGCCATCTGCACGGTATCGAGAGGCAAACGGACCGCACCCGCGGTGCCGATGCTCGAATTGACCACCCCGCCCATCGCCTCGCGGACGAAGGTCAGATGCTCCGGCGTGACGTCGAGTGCCGCCGGGGTCGGCATGCGCTGCCCCGCGATCAACCGCGGCTGGATGACATGACCGCTCGCGATGCGTCCGGCCATCACCGCGAGCTGGAGCGGATTGACCAGCACATTGCCCTGGCCGATCGACATGTTGACCGTGTCGTAGATTTCCCATTTTCGCTTGTAGCGGCGCATCAGCCACTCGGGGTCGGGCACGGTCCCGTAGCGCTGCGAGAAGGGCAGGTCGAACTTCTCGCCGAACCCCATGCGGCGGGCCATCGGGGCGATCACCCCGACCCCGGCGCGCCGTGCCATTTCGTAGAAGTAGATGTCGCAGCTCTTCACGATCGCGTCGGACATGGCGACCGATCCGTGACGCTTGTCGCAGTGGAAGATGGCATTGCCCACACGGTAGGCGCCTGTGCAGAAGACATGCTCGTTCGGGTTGATCCCGGCCTGGAGCAGCGCGAGGCTCATCAGTGGCTTGATCGTCGATCCCGACGGATAAAGGCTCTCGGTAACCTTGTCGACAAGCGGCAGATGGTCGTTCTCCGACAGCATCCGCCACTCGTTGCGGCTGATCCCGTCGGAGAAATTATTGGGGTCGAACGACGGCATCGACGGCATGGCGAGGATGTCCCCGCTCGCCACGTCGAGCACCACCACCGAGCCCGACTGGTCGCCGATCCGCCGCGCCGCATATTGGTGAAGGTCGGCGTCAATCGTCAGCTTGACCATGCCGCCGCTGCGGTCGGGTTTGGGGTCGAGTTCCTTGACCAGCTTGCCGCGCGCGGTGACCTCGACCCGCTGCCCGCCCGGCTGGCCGCGCAGCGTCATTTCCATTGCCTTTTCAACTCCCTCCTTGCCGATCTTGACACCGGGGATGATCAGCAGCGGGTTCTTGTCTTCCGTCTCATATTCCTTTGCGGACGCGGCTCCGACATAGCCGACGAGCTGTCCGACGGTCGATCCGCCGGGATAGTAGCGTGCGAAGCCGCGCGACGCTGCGACGCCCGGCATTTCGGGCACTCGGACGATGATCGAAGCATATTTCTCATAGGGAATATTGTCGGCGACTGAGACGGGCTTGAAGCCGCGTGCCTCGTCAAGGTCGCCGTTGATGCGGTCGATCTCATCGGGAGCGAGATCGAGCAGGCTGGCCAGCGCCGCAACGACCTTCGGCCGATCGACGATCTGCTGCGGGATGAGGTCGACGCGAAAGCTTGACCGATTGATTGCGATCGGCTTGCCGTTTCGGTCGATGATCCACCCGCGGCGCGGCGGCACCGGGATCAGCTGGACCCGGTTACTCTCGGACAGGAGCTGGTATTTTTCGTTCTGGGCGACCGCAAGATAGGCCATGCGCCCGGCGAGTAGCGCGCCGAACGCCGCCTGCGCGCCGCCGACGAACAGCATCCGGCGCGAGAAGCTGATCGACTGGTGGGCGCTGGTGAAGCGCTGTCTTTTGCTCATGACATCAAGCTTTTCAACGGCCCAGCCGCCAGCGGTCGAGCGCGCCGACTACTCCCCCGACTAGCGGGAAGGCGACAATCGAGACGAGGATCGGGGGGATCATCGAGCTGAACGGCACCTGCGCTCCGCTCCACGCCGCGACCCGCCAGTCGAACGTTTCGCTGAGCAGAACCAGGAGCGCGGCGATCAGCCACTCGATCCAATAATCGCGCCACAGCGTGCGCCGGTCGGCAAGGTCGAGCATCAGCATCACCGCCGACCATAGGGCAATCGACTGACCCACCGGTGAACCCGTGATCAGGTCATTGGCGAAGCCGAGTGGGGCTGACCACCACGCCGGCCACGCATCGGCGCGCAGCAACCGCCAGCCGATCAGCACGAGGAAACCGAAATCGGGTGCCCATCCGGTCTCGGCGACGATCGGCAGCAACGACAGTGCCGAACCGGCGACGACGCTCGCGGCGGGCACGAGCAGCGCGTTGCGGCGCGGACCTTTGCCGATCGCGCCGGCGCTGGGCTGGAGCGCGGAGCGAACCATCAGGGCTTGGCCGCGGCGGCGGTCGAATTGACCTTTTTTGTCGGCGGCGGCGGGGCTGGCGGTGGTGGCGGAGCCTGTTCGGCGAGGGGCTCGAACGGCCGCTCGACGATCGCGAAGCTGGCGCTGGCGGGATCGGCTAGCGGGATCGCCACCGCGCCATCGTCGTCGAGCCTGACGATCCGCGCCACCGGGATGAGCGGCGGATAAAGCCCACCGGTGCCTGACGTGACCAGCAGATCGCCAGCCTTGAACGGGTTGCGTCCGACCTCGAGCGGGCGAATGTCGAGCGTCCCGTCGCCGCGCCCGGTCGAGAGCACTGGCAGCCCACCGCGCAACAGCCGAGCGGGAACGATGTTGGCGCGGTCGCTGATCAGCAGCACCCGGCTGGCGAAGCGCCCGGACTCGATCACCCGCCCGATCAGCCCGCCGGCCGAGCGCACCGGCATCCCGATCTGGACCCCGTCGCGGTACCCTACCGACAGCACCGCGAAGCGCCGCGGACTTTCATAACTCGACCCGACGATGCGCCCGGTTGCGACCGCGACGCGGCTCTGTTCGCGAAGCTGGAGCGCGGCTTTCAGCTGGGCGTTTTCAAGCTGGATCGCCTTGGCCTCGACCATCCGCTGCAGCATCGCTCGATTGGCGCGGCGAAGGTCGCCGTTCTGGCGCGCCGCGTCCCAGTAATTACCCGCCCCGCTTGCCAAGCCGCCCACGGTCGACGTCACCGCGCGCAGGCTTCCCGTCAGCGGCGCGGTCACGTCGAGTGCGACCCCGCGCACGCTGGCGTAACTCGTCGGCGCGACGATCGACAGGGCGAGCAGCATCAGCCCGACGACCACGCCGGCGATTGTCGCCAACAGCCCGAAGAACAGCCCGTACTGCGCGCGCCTCGACCAACCGGGGCGCGACCCTGCCGGTGGCGCCACCATCCCCCGAGCCCCTTATGCGGTCTGCAGGACGCCGCGGAACTGCTCTTCCTCGAGCGCGCGGCCGGTGCCCAGTGCAACGCAGGTCAGCGGGTCCTCGGCGACCGTCACCGGAAGCCCGGTCTCATCCCGCAATACTTCGTCGAGCCCCTGCAGCAGCGCGCCGCCGCCGGTCAGGACGATACCTTGGTCGCAGATGTCGGCGGCAAGCTCGGGCGCGGTATTTTCGAGCGCGATGCGAACGCCCTCGACGATCGTCCCGACCGGCTCGGACAGCGCCTCGGCGATCTGGCCCTGGTTGATCGAGATTTCCTTAGGCACGCCATTGACGAGGTCGCGGCCCTTGATGTGAACAGTCTTGCCGATGCCGTCGACCGGCGGCTTGGCGATACCAACCTCCTTCTTGATCCGTTCGGCGGTTGCTTCACCGATCAGGAGATTGTGGTTGCGGCGGACGTAGGACGAGATCGCCTCGTCCATCTTGTCGCCACCGACCCGCACCGACGTGGTGTAGGCGAGGCCGCGCAGCGACAGCACGGCAACTTCGGTCGTGCCGCCGCCGATGTCGACGACCATCGACCCGATCGGTTCGGTCACTGGCATCCCCGCACCGATCGCTGCCGCCATCGGTTCCTCGATCAAATACACTGCCGACGCGCCGGCATTGCTGGCGGCGTCGCGGATCGCGCGACGCTCGACGCTGGTCGACCCTGAGGGAACGCAGATGACGATCTGTGGCCAGCGGAACATCGCCTTGCGGCCGCCATGGACCTTGCGGATGAAATGCTTGATCAT
>JBKJMA010000061.1:0-21798 GCA_046596505.1 Sphingomicrobium sp. | reverse complement strand
GAAGAACGAGCGCTCCAACCCGGGCGCATCGATCAAGGACCGCATCGCGCTCGCCATGATCGAGGACGCCGAACGCTCGGGCAAGCTCAAGCCGGGCGGGACGATCATCGAACCGACCTCGGGCAACACCGGCATCGGTCTGGCGATGGTCGCGGCGGTCAAGGGATATCGGATCGTGCTCGTCATGCCCGAGAGCATGAGCATCGAGCGGCGCCGGCTGATGCTCGCCTATGGCGCGACGTTCGACCTGACCCCCCGCGAGAAGGGCATGAAGGGCGCCATCGCCCGCGCCGAGGAACTGGTCGCCGCCACCCCGGGATCGTGGATGCCGGCGCAGTTCGACAACCCCGCCAACATCGAGGTCCATGTCCGCACCACCGCGCAGGAAATCCTCGACGACTTCCGCGACAGTCCGATCGATGCCATCATCACCGGTGTCGGGACCGGCGGTCACATTACCGGCGTGTCGCACGTTCTCAAAAAGGAATGGCCCGGACTTAAGGTGTTCGCGGTCGAACCGACGCTGTCGCCGGTGATCTCGGGCGGCGACCCGGCGCCGCACCCGATCCAGGGCATCGGCGCCGGCTTCATCCCGAAAAATCTCGACATGAACTCGATCGACGGCGTCATTCAGGTCGGCGCCGAAGACGCGCGCGAATGGGCCCGCCGCTCGGCCCGCGAAGAAGGCGTGCTGATCGGCATTTCGTCGGGCGCAAGCCTCGCCGCGATCGACCAGAAGCTCGGCGAGCTCGGCGAAAACCCGCGGATCCTGACCTTTAACTATGACACCGGCGAGCGGTATTTGTCCGTTCCCGACTTCCTGCCAGAACAGGGTTGACGGGAAATCAACGTCCTCCGCAGCAAAAGATGTTAACTTCCGCGAGTTAATCCGAACACTTAACAGTGGGCGGAGAACATGCGTCGGGCGAGATTTGCGAGTACGGTGGAAGCGGATGAATCAGGGGCCCCGGTGAGCGTCACCCAAGCCCTGTCATTCGACGTTTCGCCGACCGAAACGAGCCAGGATGCAACTCTCGCCGAGCAGCGCGTGGCGCAGCTGCACCATGTGCCGCTGCTGCTCGGTGCGATGCATATCCTGTGCGCGCTCGCGCTCCTCATCTACAGCCTCGTGAGCGCCGACGCCGGCATGGCCCGCGCCGTCGCCGGTCCGCTCGGCCTCGCGGTCGCGCTCGACCTCGCCGCGGCGGCGGTCATCCGCTATCGCCAGCGGCTCGGCCTTCCGCCGCATGGGGTCACGCGGCTGATCTGCGGCTACGTTGCGCTGGTCAGCGGGTTGTGGGCGATGTTCAGCCATTCGGCCTCGGCCAATCCGGCGATGGCGGCGTCTGGCCTGATGCCGCTGCTTATCGGCGCAGGCGTGACGACGACCTCGATCGTGGCGATTGGATCGCCCCCGATCACCATCCTTTGCGGCCTCGTCGGGACGGTCGCCAGCGCGCTTTTCGCCGAACGCGCCAGCCTGGTGCTCGGCATTGCCGCGCTTTCGCTCGTCATCGTCGCCTACTCGATCGCCGGTGCCCGGACGATGATCGCGGGCGCTCGCCGCCGCCTTCAGCTAGACGCTGACGCCCAGAAAGCATTGCGCTTCGTTATCGAATTCGAGAACAGCGGCCGCGGCTGGTTCTGGGAATCCAACTCCCAAGGCACTTTGTCCTACGTCTCGCAGCAGCTCGCCGACGATTTCAACTGCGAGCCCGCCGCGCTGCTTGGACGCCAGTTCACCGACCTGCTCTCGGTCGGCGCGAGCGGCGAAGGCCCGTTGCGCGAAGAACGCACGCTCGGCTTCCATCTCTCGGCGCGGTTCCCCTTCTCCGACGTGGTCGTTCGCGCGGCGAGCTCGGAAGACATTCACTGGTCGCTGTCGGGTAACCCCGTGTTCGACGATCTTGGCCGCTTTCACGGCTTCCGCGGCATTGGCACCGACCTTACCGAGCAGCGCCGCTCGGAGCAGGAGATCAGCCGCCTCGCGCGCTTCGATTCGCTGACCGGGCTGCCCAACCGCGCGCTGATGCGCCAGACGCTCGACGAAGCGCTGCGCAATGCCGCCACCCGGCAGAAGGGCTGCACATTGTTCCTGATCGACCTCGACCGCTTCAAGAACGTCAACGACACGCTCGGTCACCCGGTCGGCGACGCGCTGCTCCGCCAAGTCGCCCAACGACTGACCAGCGTGATGGGCGACCATGGCAAGATCGGTCGGCTGGGCGGCGACGAGTTCAAGGCGGTACTTCCCGGAACGGTCGAGACCGGGCTGCTCGAATCGCTTGCCCGCACGCTTATCGAGCAGGTGTCGCAGCCCTATCTGATCGAGGGTCATCGCGTGACGATCGGCGCATCGGTCGGCATCGCGATCGGAGACCCCGGCCGCTGCTGCGCCGACAGCCTAGTGCGCAATGCCGACCTCGCACTTTACGCGGCGAAGGGCGACGGACGCGGCAAGCATAAATTCTACGAACCCTCGATGCACAGCGAGGCGGCCGAGCGGCAACTGCTCGAAAACGATCTCGGCCAGGCGCTCGATCGCAACGAGCTATGGGTCGCTTACCAGCCGATCGTCCGCACCGCCGGCGAGGAAGTATGCGGGTTCGAAGCGCTCGTCCGCTGGAAGCATCCGTCGCGCGGCGCGATCGGTCCCGACAAATTCGTGCCGCTCGCCGAGGAATGCGGACTGATCGGCAGGATCGGGCAATGGGTGTTGCGCACCGCGCTGGCCGAGGCGGCCAACTGGCCCGACCATGTCCGCATCGCGGTCAACCTGTCACCGATCCAGTTCAACGACCCGGGCATCGTCGAAATCGTCGGAGCGGCGTTGAAGGACTGCGGAGTGCGCGCCGAACGGCTCGAGCTCGAGCTGACCGAGGGCGTCTTCCTCGCGGAAAGCGACGCCACCGACGAAACCTTCGCCAAGCTCAAGAAACTCGGCGTGCGGCTCGCGCTTGACGACTTTGGGACCGGCTATTCGTCAATGCGCTATCTGAAGAAAGCACCGTTCGACAAAATCAAGATCGACCAGAGCTTCGTTCGCGGCGCGGCGTCAAGCCTCAACCGCAACGGCGCGATCATCCGCGCCATCGTCACGCTTGCCGAGAGCCTCGACATGGACACCACCGCGGAAGGCGTCGAGACTCACGACGACCTGCATCTCATCCGCGAACTCGGCGTGAGCCAGGTCCAGGGCTATATCTTCGGTCGTCCGGTGGCATGGGAAGAAGCGCGGGCGATCGCCAATTCAACCAGGGTAGCGGCCGAGGGCTTCGACTGCATCCGCGAGCCACGCCACCGGCTGATGCGCCGCGCGCTCGCCGCCTTTGGCGGAGAGCGCAGCGAGATTCGCCTGCGCAATATCTCGGCGATGGGTGCCTTGGTCGAATGCGACCAATCGGTCACCCCGGGCCAGACGATGACGATCGACATCGTCGGGGTCGGCCCGGTGATCGGCGCGGTGCGCTGGGCGCAGGCCGGCAAGTTCGGCCTCCAGTTCACCGAAATGTTCGACCTCGCCCGCCTCGCACCCAAGGCCGGGTCTAATGGCCAGCCGACGAACAGCGGGTGGCATCAGGTCCGCAACAGCCGCAAGACTGCGTGAGCGAATAAACCCTAGAAAGCCTCGGCCGGCAACGCCATCAGGCTGTCCGCCCCCGCCTCGACCTTGCGCCGCAGCGCCCCGGCCATCGCCATTTCCCGATCGGCATAGAAGCGCGCGGTGGCGAGTTTGGTCTCATGGAACGGTCGATCCTCGCCGGCCTGGTCCTTCAGACGGGCGCTCGCACCAGCCATTTTCAACCACATCCAGCCCAGCGTCACGACCCCCATCAGCTGCATGTAAGCGTAAGCCCCCGCACCGATGTTGTTCGGATTGGCCATTCCATTTTGCGCCAGCCACATCGTCGCGCCCTGCAAATGGCCGAGCGCCTTCTCAAGCGGTTCAGCGAGCCCCGCCGGGTCGCCCGCCGCCTTGGCATCGGCGATCTCCCGACCGACGAGTTCAAAATAGGCACGGATCGCGCGGCCGCCGTTCTGGGCGAGCTTGCGCCCGACCAGGTCCATCGCCTGCACCCCGTTGGTGCCCTCGTAGATCTGGGCAATACGGGCGTCGCGGACGAACTGCTCCATGCCCCATTCGCGAATATAGCCGTGGCCGCCGAACACCTGCTGCGCCATCACCGCGACCTCGAACCCGCGGTCGGTGAGATAGCCCTTGATCACCGGGGTCAGCAGCGAAATCAGGTCGTCGGCGGACTGCCGCTCCTCCTCTGTGCCGGCCTTGTGGCTCAAGTCGACCTGCAGCGCGCCCCACAGCACGAACGCCCGTGCGCTCTCGTTGAACGCCTTGGCTTCCATCAGCATCCGGCGGACGTCGGGGTGGGCGAACAAGGTGTCGGCCCTGGCCGAGGCATCGCGATCCTCGGGCTTCAGTGCGCGGCCCTGCTTGCGATCCTTCGCGTACATCACGGCGTTCTGATAGGCGACCTCGCCCTGCGCCAGCCCCTGCAGCCCGACCCCGAGCCGCGCCGCGTTCATCATGATGAACATGGCTGCGAGGCCCTTCTCGGCCTCGCCGATCAGAAAGCCCTTCGCCCCGTCGTAATTCATCACGCAGGTCGAATTGCCGTGGATGCCCATCTTGTGCTCGATCGAGCCACACGACAGCCCGTTGCGCGCGCCCACCGAGCCGTCGTCGTTGACGAGGAACTTGGGCACGATGAACAGCGAAATGCCCTTCACCGTATCGGGCGCGCCGACGATCTTGGCGAGCACCATGTGGATGATGTTGTCGCTCAGGTCATGCTCGCCCGACGAAATGAAGATCTTCGTCCCGCTGATCGCGTAGCTGCCATCCGCATTGGGCTCGGCCTTGGTTTTGATCAGCCCGAGATCGGTCCCGCAATGCGGCTCGGTCAGGTTCATCGTCCCGGTCCAGCGGCCCGCCACCATGTTCGGCAAATAGGTCGCCTTCTGTTCGTCCGAACCCTTGACCACGATCGACGCGATCGCGCCCGCGGTCAGCCCGTTATACATTTCGAACGCCTGGTTGGCCGACAGCACATATTCGCTAATCGCGGTCGAAACGACGTGCGGCAGCCCCTGCCCGCCAAATTCCTCGGGCGCCGACAGCGTCGTCCAGCCACCTTCGCAGAATTGGCGATAGGCCTCCTTGAACCCGGTCGGGGTGGTCACCGTGCCGTCGGGATGACGCGTGCAGCCCTCCTCGTCGCCAACCCGGTTGAGCGGTGCAAGCACCTCTCCGGCGAACCGCCCGCCCTCCGTCAGGATCGCCTCGACGAGGTCGCTCGACGCCGCCTCGAACCCGGGCAAATTGGCATAGTTGCCGAGCCCGACGACGTGATTGAGGACGAATTGCGTATCGCGGACGGGGGCGGTGTAACTGGGCATGGTCAGTCCTTTGGTGAATTTTCGAGGGGCCTGGATTCGACAAGTGCGATGAAATCGTTGAGCTCGGAGATGGTCGCGTCGATGTCGACCCGCTGGCGCTTCAATTCGTCGACGCGTTCGCGGCAGCGCTCGAGTGTCACCTGCCGCTGGGTCTCGCGGCGGTCGCCGATATCGTAAAGGTCAATCATCTCGCGGATTGTCGCGAGACTGAACCCGACGCGCTTGCCGCGCAGGATCCACGCCACGCGGGCCCGGTCGCGCTCGGAATAGAGACGCTGGGTGCCGCGCCGCTCGGGCGAGATGAGTTGCTCGTCTTCGTAAAAGCGGAGCGCGCGGGCGGTTACCCCGAACTCGTCGCACATCTCGCCGATCGAATGATGACTCATCGCAAGCATTTCTCACCGCTACCTTCCCTTTACGCGAACGTCAAGCATGCAAATACTGTTCGGTCGACAAGCGCTCAGTTGGCCGCGAACTCGATGTGGTTCGACATGCTCGATCCCGGCAACACGAAATGCACGCGGCGCGTTGCGAAATCGATCGACACTTTGTCGAACCCGCGAAGCGCATTCATGCCAAGCAGCAGGGCCGGCCGGCCATCAAGTTCGAGCTGCCGAAACACCGGCGAGTCGATGAAGGCGATATTCATGTCCTTCAACGTCACTCCGCCCAACCCCAAGGTCCGGACAGAATAGATTTCAGCCGTTATTTTTTCGCCGACGACAGTGTATAATTCGATCATCTCGCCGACCGGGCGCCGACCGAGCAGTCGCCGCCGCAGTTCCGGATTGCCGATCGTGATCTGGCTTCCGGTATCGATCACGACGACCGCACCGCGGCCTTCAACATCGGCCTGGGTGAACATCAGCCGGCCGTGACGGCGGCGCGCCTCGACCACGATCGTATCGGGATCGTCCATTCTGGCGCCGCGCGACGGGGTGATGCCCATCACCCCCCGGCGAAAGTCGAACAGGATCTGCGACATCGCCAGACTGTCGACCCCGAGCATCCCGTCGGCGCCGATGTTGATCGATTCAAGAGTTGGCGCGCCGGCCACGTCGAACCGCCGCGCACTCACCTGGAGTGCCGGGATGTCGACCGTCGCGACGTCACTCGCTCCGGCCACGCTGTGCAACCGGGCACGCGCCCCGGCAACGAGACCGAGCTGCTGGGCGAGCTGGCGCGAAATCACCGTCCTCTCGGCACCGGTATCGACCAGGAACCGGTAGGGACCATTGTCACCGACCCGCACCGCTACCGTCATCCGATCATAGGCGTCGCGCGCGAGCTTCAGGTCGTTGGTCTGTCCCGAGCCACTCTCGGAATTGGGCTCAATCGCCGGCGGAGCGGTTGGTAGCGGCAGCGCGTTCGCCTCCGCCGTAGCCAGCAGCATTGGCAACAAGATCAGCAAAGCGCGCATGGCGGCCTCCCGCGGGCGCGATCATCGGGCCGAGCCCGCACAAGATGCTACGCCTGCTCCGCGATGGCGGCAAGCATTGCTCCGACGCGGTTCGGGGGAACCGCCGCCGGAGACTGTGACGGCTACATCTTGCGATGAGTCATCATGCGGTGCTTCATCATGCGATGCTTCATCATGTGGTGCTTCATCATGTGAGGACCCATCATGCGATGATGACCCATCATCATGCCGCCGCCGTGCCCCTCATAGGTCTGCATGCAGCGGTCGGTAACCGACTTCGAGCAGGCCGGCATGTCGCCCGACGCCGTCATCGGCGTGAACACCGCGCCCTGGTCGGGATTGACGGTGACCGTCGCGCCGGCCGGTACGGTGACCGTCTGGTTCGCGCCCGCTGGAGCCGTGGCGGGGGCGGAGACGACCGGGATGCCACGGGCATCGATCGCCGGGGTGCCGCTGTTTTGGGCCAGCGCCGCTCCCGAGGCGGTCAGGGCCAGCGCTGCCAGGATGAGCTTGTTCATCGATCCATCTCCCGTTGTTATCTGTACGCCGCCGCGGGATCCGCGGAGCTTAGGACTATAACGCCTGCGGAAGGATTAGTTCCGATCGGGCGCCAGTCATGCGTGCGCTTCAACGTTCCACCGATTTGGGGCCGATTCTAACTAAATCGTAAGAGGCGCATGGCTAAGCCTGAAAGTCGTCGGACCGGGGAAGCGAGTATGCCTGCTTCGGAAGCGCCGTCAGCGCGCTGATGTATGGAGTAAAGCGTGGACGAACAGCCGGTCGAAACGACGATCTACAGCTTGTCGGATGCTCCTCCGGCGGCTCCGTCCGATCGCCGCGAGGGCGAGCGCCACCTGACGCTTTACCGCGTTGGGTCGGTCAACATCGACCAGCGCCGCGAGCTGTGCCTGATCAAGAACATTTCGGCCGGTGGAATGCTGATCCGCGCCTATTGCGCGATGACCCACGGCACGCCGCTGGCGATCGAGCTGAAGAGCGGACATCCGATCCACGGCAAGGTTACCTGGGTCCGCGAGCATAATATCGGGGTGACCTTCGACCAGCCGATCGACGTCATCGAAATCCTCTCGGCCTCGATGGAGGGACCGCGCCCGCGGATGCCGCGGATCGAGGTCGATTGCTATGCCACTGTCCGCGAAGGCGCCACCGCCCACCGGATGCGCGCGTGCGATGTCAGCCAGGGCGGGATCAAGCTCGAAACACTGACCATCCTCCCGCGCGGCAGCGACGTGGTCGTCATGCTGCCGCAACTGGCGCCGATGCCAGGCGTGGTACGCTGGATCGACGATGGCTTTTGCGGGATCACCTTCAACCGGTTGATGTCACTGCCGCAACTGGTCAACTGGCTGCAGGAACAGCGCGGCGGGATTCGCGCGGTCGGCTGAAGAGGTACGGCGCGGCTTCGTCCCTGCGTCTCTTGCGCGACAATGTCATGTACGAAGCGCTTTGTCGGCGCCCATCGCTCAGTCGCGGGCAAGCGGTGAGCGGGTGACCCAGTCTTCACCGAACCGCAGATCGGCCGCGCTCAGCGGTTGCGTCCTCAGTCCCGGTCGGCGGAAGTCGGGCTGGACGCGCGGGCGCGGCGCCGGGATATGGCGCAGGACAGCGTCGGCATGGAGCGGTTCGGCGAAAGCAACCCCGGCGCGCTTGCCCTCGACCCAGGCGATGCGCCCGACGAGGCTCAACTCGGCTTTGCGGAACAGCACCTCTGCGCCCTCGACCGGAAGCTTGTCGCCCTCGACCAGTGCGCCGTCCGACGACAGGTTGCGCAGCTTGACCGGGAGCGAGGCGCCCGACAGCTCGATCGACGCGCTCATCAGCACATTCGACCGCCGCGAGCGTCTGTTTTGGGTATTGCTGCTTTCGTCCATAACGCCGCCATAGCCTCGAACTGTAAAACATCGTTTAATGGGGAATGGTTTATTCTTTTCTCCGCGTCGCACTGATTGTTTGCCTCCTCGCGGTCGCCGTGATCTGCGCGTTCGGCGGCGGGCTTGGCAACCCGCTCGATGTGGCGCTGATTCGCGACGGCATCGCCGCCCGCGCCGCCAGTCCGCTGCCGACTGAGGCGGGATTGTTTCTCAACTATGCCGGGGGGGCGCCGGTCATGGTGGGGCTGGGGGTGATCGTCAGCATCATCCTGTGGCTGCGCGGCCATGTGCGCCGCGCGATCGCCGTCGTCGCGATCGTGTTCGTCGGGCGGGTACTGGTCGAGGGCATCAAGATCGCCGTCCACCGCGCCCGCCCCGCGCTCGATCCGCATCCGGTCATCACCCATTCGCTAAGCTTCCCCAGCGCCCACGCCGCCAATTCGATGATCGTGTTCCCGCTTTTGGCGCTGCTGTTCGCACCCACTGCGCGCCGCACCCCATGGGTCGTCGCGGGGATCGCGGCGAGTCTGATCATCGGTGCATCGCGCTCGTTGATCGGGGTGCATTGGCCGAGCGATGTCGTCGCTGGCTGGTCGTTCGGCGCGGCGTGGCTCCTCGCCACATGGCCGCTGGCGCAGTGGCTAGCGCCGATCGAACCGCAGCATGATGTTGTTGGCGGGCATCACCCGGCGGTCGGCGAGATCTAGCCCCCTGCCCTTCGCTTCGCTTGCGAACCCGCTCACCTCGCGCAGCCCCCAGCGCGGATCACGCGCGCGCAGATCCATGTCGAAGACCTGGTTCGAAGGCACCGTCGCGACCCCCTCCTCGATCCACGGCCCATAGAGGATCAGCGGGCCACCCGCGGGCAACAGCCGCGCCGCGCCGTCGAGCAAGCCGAGCGCGGTTTCCCACGGGCTGATGTGGAGCAGGTTGATCGCGACCATCGCGTCGACGCTGACAATCGGCCAGTCGGGCTCCGCCGCATCGATCCGCAGCGGCTCGATCAGGTTCGCCGGCCCCTCCCCGCGCCACGCCGCGATCGAGGCCAATGCCTCGTCCGATGCATCGCTCGGCTGCCACGCGACCCCCGCGAAACGCCGGGCAAAGGCAAGGCCATGCTCCCCGGTCCCGCTCGCCAGTTCGAGCACGACTCCGTGCGACGGAAGCCATTGGGCAAGCACGTCGCCAATCGGTCCGACATTGCGCAGCGCCGCCGGCGCCGAGCGCTTGGCGGCGTCGACCGGCGCCTCGTAGAAGCGGCGGTCGCTCACCGTCCGCCGAGCTCGGCACCCTCGCCCGAGTCCGCGCCGTCGGGAGCGGGGGTGCGGAACGCCAGCACCGGCCGCCGCGCCGCCAGCGTCTCGTCGAGCCGCCGTCGCGGGGCGAACACCGGCGCCGCCTTCAACGTCTCGTCCCCCGCCTTGGCCCGCCCTGCCACCGACCGCAGCGCCACGATGAACTGGTCGAGGCTGGCCTTGGATTCGGTCTCGGTCGGCTCGATCAGCATCGCGCCGTGCACGACCAGCGGGAAATACATCGTCATCGGGTGGAAGCCCTCGTCGATCAGCCCCTTGGCGACGTCGATCGTCGAAAATCCTTCGGCGAACCCGCGATCCGAGAAGATCGCCTCGTGCATGCATGGTCCCGATCCGGCGAACGGCGCGTCGAGCACATCCTCAAGGCTGCGCAGGACATAGTTGGCATTGAGCACCGCGTCCTCGGCGACCTGCCGCAACCCGTCCGCGCCGTGGCTCAGGATATACGCCAACGCCCGCGTGAACATGCCCATCTGGCCGTGAAACGCAACCATCCGCCCGAAGCTGTCCGACCCCTCGGCCTGCGCCGTCTCTTCCTCGACCAGCCGATAGCCGTCATCCGCTTTCACTACGTAGGGCAGCGGCGCGAACGGCATCAGCGCCTCCGACAGCACTACCGGCCCCGACCCCGGCCCGCCGCCGCCATGCGGAGTCGAGAAGGTCTTGTGCAGATTGATGTGCATCGCGTCGATGCCCAGGTCGCCCGGCCGCACCCGCCCGACGATCGCGTTGAAGTTGGCCCCGTCGCAGTAAACCAGCCCCCCCGCCGCATGGACCGCATCCGAAATCGCCTTCATCTCGGGCTCGAACAGCCCGCAGGTGTTGGGGTTGGTGATCATCACCGCCGCGACGTCAGGTCCCAGTCGGGCCTTCAGCGCGGCGAGGTCGACCCGCCCCGCCGTCGTCGCGGGAATGTCCTCGACCGTGTAGCCGCAGAAGGCCGCAGTCGCGGGGTTGGTGCCATGCGCGCTCTCCGGCACCAGCACCACCGAACGCGCATCGCCGCGCGCTTCGAGCGCCGCGCGGATCGATAGCAGACCGCACATCTCGCCATGCGCACCCGCCTTGGGGCTCATCGCCACCGCGCTCATCCCGGTCAGCGTGATCAACCAGTGTGCCAGCGTGTCGATCAGCTCGAGCGCGCCCTGCACCGTCTCCTGCGGCTGGAGCGGGTGCACGTCGGCGAACCCCGTCATCCTCGCGACCTTCTCGTTGAGCCGCGGATTATGCTTCATCGTGCACGAGCCGAGCGGGAACAGCCCGAGGTCGATCGCGTAATTCTGCCGCGACAGGCGGGTGTAGTGGCGCACCGCCTGAGGCTCGCTGAGCCCAGGAAGGTCGAGCGACGTGCGCAGCAGCGCCCCTACCCCTCCTGCCGGCGTGGGAGGAGTAAAATCGAAATCGACCCCGGTTTGGTCCCGTGACCCGATCTCGAACAGCAGCGGCTCTTCCAGCATCAGCGCGCGATTGCCGGTCGTCGTCGCACATGCATCGCCGTGGACATCGCTCGGAGTCGCGGGCCGCCAGCCGGACGGATTGATCGTCATGAGCAACACTCCTGCAGCGCCGCCTCGAGCGCGTCGATATCCTCATCGGTCACCGTCTCGGTCACCGCGATCACCAGCCCGTGCGCGAGGCTCGCCTCGCCCGGGTAGAGCCGCCCGAGCGACACCCCGCCGAGCACCCCCTTCCTGGCCATCGCGTGCACCGCCGGCCGCGCCTCGACCGGCAGCCGAAGCGTGAACTCGTTGAAGAAAGTCTTGCTCACCAGCTCGACTCCCGGGATCGCTGCCAGCCGCCCGGCGACCTCGGCCGCCCGCGCATGATTGATGCCCGCCAGCCGCCCCAGGCCCGTCTCGCCAAGCAGCGTCAGGTGCACCGAGAACGCCAGCGCGCAGAGCCCGCTGTTCGTGCAGATGTTACTCGTCGCTTTCTCACGCCGGATATGCTGTTCGCGGGTCGACAGCGTCAGGACGAAGCCGCGCTTGCCCTCGGCGTCTATCGTCTCGCCCGCCAGCCGTCCCGGCATCTGCCGGACATGCTTCTCGCGGCAGGCGAACAGCCCGACATAGGGCCCGCCGAACTGCAGCCCGACTCCAATCGACTGGCCCTCGCCGACGACGATATCCGCGCCCATCTCGCCCGGCGCCTTGATCAGCCCCAATGCGACCGGCTCGGTCACCACCGCGACCAGCAGCGCGCCGACGGCATGAGCTGCCTCGGCGATCGGGGTCAAATCCTCGATCCGCCCGAGGATGTCGGGATATTGGACGACGACGCAGCTCGTGTCCTTGCCAATCCCCGCGATCAGCCGCTCAGTGTCCGTCCCTTCAAATGACGGCAAAGCCGTATCGAGCACGTCGCCGGTAAACCGCGCCATCGTCTTTGCGACCGAGACATAATGCGGGTGAAGCCCCGACGACAGGATCGCGCCTGTTCGCCGCGTGATCCGCCGCGCCATGCCGATCGCTTCCCAGCAAGCGGTCGACCCGTCGTACATCGACGCATTGGCGATCTCGCACCCGAGCAGCCGCGCGACCTGCGTCTGGAATTCGAACAGCACCTGCAACGTGCCTTGCGCGATCTCGGGCTGATACGGCGTGTAGGCGGTAAGAAATTCGCCGCGCTGGATGATATGGTCGACGCTCGCCGGGACATGGTGCCGATAGGCCCCGCAGCCGAGGAAGAACGGCACCTCGCCCGCAACCATATTTTTCTTCGCCATCGCCGCCAGCTGCCGCTCGACCGACAGTTCGGACGCATGCATCGGCAATTCGGCGATCGGCCCGTCGAGCCGCGCCTCGGGCGGCACGTCGCGGAACAGCTCGTCGATCGAGCTCGCGCCGATGACCTCGAGCATCTCGCTCCGATCCGCCTCACTCAAAGGAAGATAACGCATTGAAAACTCCTCGATCTCAGAGCGTCGCGCACCAGTCGCGATAGGCGGCCTCGTCCATCATCCCGTCGACCTCGCCCGGGTCCGCCAGCTTGAGTTTGAAGAACCAGCCCTCGCCTTGCGGGTCGCGATTGACGAGCGCCGGGTCGTCGCCGAGCGCGGCATTGCCCTCGATCACCTCGCCGCCGACCGGCGCATAGATGTCGCTCGCCGCCTTGACCGATTCAACCACCGCCGCCTCGTCGCCTTTGGCCAGCGTCTTGCCCGGCTCGGGCACTTCGGCGAACACGATGTCGCCGAGCGCGGCCTGGGCGTGGTCCGAAATGCCGACGGTCGCGGTGTCGCCCTCGACCCGAATCCATTCATGATCGCGGGTGAAATAAAGGCTCATGCCGATGCTCCCTGAGCTGGTTTGCGGTGATAGCGATGGGCCACGAACGGCATCGCCGCGACCGTCGCCGGAAAAAGTTTGCCGCGCTGCTCGAGCGTGATCGTGGCGCCGGGTTCGGCCAGCGCGGTGGCGACATAGGCCATGCCGATTGGCCGCTCGAGGCTCGGCGAAAAGCCGCCCGACGTCACCCGCCCGACCTCGTTACCTTCGCCGTCGAGCACTCGCGCGCCCTCACGCACCGGCTGGCGCCCCTCCAACGTGAAGCCGATCCGGCGCAGCGGCGCGCCATGCTCCATTTCGGCGAGGATCCGGTCGGCACCGGCAAAGCCACGCTCGGCCCGGCGACGCCTGCCGATCGCGAACTCGAGCCCCGCCATCACCGGCGTCGTCTCGCGATCGAGGTCGTGCCCGTACAGCGGCAACCCCGCCTCGAGCCGCAGCGAATCGCGCGCACCGAGCCCGACCGGCCTGACCCGCTCGTCGGCGCACAACAGGTCGGCGACCTCGGCCACGACGTTGGCCGCGATCGAAATCTCGAAACCGTCCTCACCGGTATAGCCCGATCGGCTGATCCACGCGGCATGGCCGCTCAGGCGAAACGCCCCACCCTGCATGAACGCAAGCTCGCTCACCCCCGGCGCGATTGGCTCGAGCACCGTCGCCGCCTCGGGGCCCTGCAGCGCGAGCAGAGCCTGCTCCTTCATATGATCGACGATAATCCCGCGCGGCAACCGCCGCTCGAACTCCTGGATGTCGCTCGCCTTGGTCGCACCATTTACGACGACGTAGAAATCCTCGCCGCGCCGCGTCGCCATCAAATCGTCGACGATCCCGCCAGCCTCGTCGAGCAGCAACGAATAGCGCAGCCGCCCGTCTTTCAGCAGCCTGAATTCGCCCGGCAGCAACCCCTCGAGCGCCGCATCGACCCCGCGCCCGTGCATGATCAGCTGCCCCATGTGGCTGACGTCGAACAGCCCGGCATGGGCGCGCGTCCACAGGTGCTCGGCGATGATCCCGTCATACTGGACCGGCATCGCATAGCCCGCGAACGGCACCATCCGCGCACCTCGCGCGCGGTGCCAGTCGTCGAGCGGAAGCGTCTTCAAAATGTCGGTGATGTCACTCACGGCAGTCTCCAGCGGGCCCGCAGCGATGCTAACGCACCACCGTCAAAACGGACCCCCTTCTGTCACCGTGACCTGAGAGCTTTCCCCCGGATTTGTGCCCGGAGTTACCCCTTCGGTGGCCCCCGCCGAACGAGCGAGGACTCTTTCCAGAATGTCAGGCGCACGCGGTCCTTCAGCCTGAGAGATTCCGGGGGCGGTTGCTCCTTCGGCGTCCCGCGCTCCTTAGAAAAGGAACGCGAAAACTCTCCCGCGCGGCCTCCCGATGCAAGCACCGGAGACAGTGCTAGCTTTGGCTGCTGGCATAAGCCGAGTCAACGCCGATTGCTCGGCGCGAGCGTGAAATCAGCGCGTTGCGTTGTAGCGGAGCTGGGCCTCGGTCAGCTGGAAGCCGAGCAACTGCTCGAACGTCGCCTTCGCTACCGCCGAGCGAATCTCGGGCTTCGACATCGGGTCGATCGCCGCTTCGATTTCACCGGCCTTGCGCTGGCGGGTGAGCTCCTTCGTGATCGCGGCGGGCAGCGTCGCCGCCGCCTTCGACACGCGCACGGTCGACTGACCGCGAGTCTGCGCCCGCATCGATCCGGCGGCGAAATCGAGTGCTACCCCGCTGATGTTCTTGGCAACGATATCGCTCCCGCCCTGCATGACCGTGTCGAAATAGGGCAGCACGACCTGGCGCGCCGCCGTCGGGTCGCGCCGCGTCGCGACGACGTCGAAGCTGGCGACCGAAGTCACTGTCGTGCCATCGTCGGTACAGCTCGCGCGAACATTGGTCATCGTTGCGACCACGTCGATCGCCCGCGCGTCGGTGCTCCCGACCGGGTCGAACAGCGTCACGTCACCGGTCCCGGCGACGATCCCGACCAGCGGGCAGGCCGAACGCGTGACGTAGACGCCGCCATCGGCGATCTGGCCCTTGCGCGAGCACCCCCCCAGCAGCGCCGCGGAAGCCAGCAGGACGATCAGGGCGGTACGGCGAGCATTCACATGGCCAGTCACAGGGGCGTTCCTTTGGGCGGGCGGCGCGAAGCCGCTGATTGCGCGTCGTCATAGGAAGCGCCTTGGCTGGCTGCAAGCAATCGCTTACATGCTCGCCATGTCTTCCTCCCCCACCGAGCGCCCGCCGCTGCACCTGCTGATCGCTGCCCCGCGCGGATTCTGCGCCGGCGTCGACCGCGCCATCAAGATTGTCGAACTGGCGATCGAGCAGCATGGCGCGCCAGTCTATGTCCGCCACGAAATCGTCCACAACCGGTTCGTCGTCGACCGGCTCGCGGGGATGGGCGCGGTGTTCGTCGCCGAACTCGATGCCGTCCCCGACGGTCGCCCGGTGGTCTTCTCGGCGCACGGCGTGCCCAAGTCGGTCCCCGCCGCCGCCGAAGCCCGCGGCCTCGCTTATCTCGACGCGACCTGCCCGCTGGTGAGCAAGGTCCACCGCCAGGCACAACGACTGATCGACGCCGATCGGCACATCGTCTTCATCGGCCACGCCGGCCATCCCGAGGTGATCGGCACCTTCGGCCAGGTCCCGTCGGGTACGATGAGCCTGGTCGAATCGGTCGATGACGTCGCCGAACTGACCGTCGCAGACGAGAATAATCTCGCCTTCCTGACCCAAACGACGCTGTCGGTCGACGACACCGCCGAGATCGTCACCGCGCTTCAGGCGCGCTTCCCGACGATTAAGGCCCCGCGCGGCGAAGACATTTGTTACGCCACCTCGAACCGCCAGGCGGCGGTCAAGGAAATCGCGCAGAGGTGCGACCGCATGCTGGTGATCGGCGCGCCCAACAGCTCCAACTCGCTGCGCCTGGGCGAAGTCGCCGAGCGGCTCGGCACCCCCGCCCGATTGATCCAGCGGGCAAGCGACATCGACTGGGACTGGCTCGGCACGCCGGCGACGCTCGGGCTCACCGCCGGCGCCTCGGCCCCCGAAGTGCTAGTGCGCGAAGTAATCGACGCACTTTCGCAGCGCTTCGCCGTGCGCGAGGAGGAAATCGCCCACGTGAAGGAAGACATGATCTTCAAGCTGCCGCGCGAGCTTGTCGCCTAAGTGAGCGATCAGGTCATGGCTGGACTATCGGCAGAACTTCCGGTCGTCGAGATTTTCACCGACGGTTCGTGCCGTGGCAACCCCGGTCCGGGCGGCTGGGGCGTGCTGATCCGCGCGGGTGCACGCGAGAAGGAACTGTCGGGCGGCGAACCACTCACCACCAACAACCGCATGGAGTTGCTCGCCGCGATCGAGGGACTCAATGCGCTGACCAAGCCGTGCCGCGTCACGCTCGTCACCGACAGCGTCTACGTGCGCGACGGGATTACCAAGTGGATCCACGGCTGGCGCCGCAACGGCTGGCGCACCGCCGACCGCAAGCCGGTCAAGAACGCCGAGCTATGGCAGGCGCTGTGCACCGCCGCCGAGCCGCACCGCGTCGAATGGAAGTGGGTCAAGGGCCACAGCGGCCATATCGAAAACGACCGGGTCGACCTGCTCGCCTGTGCCGCGGCGGACGTTCAGCGCGGGCTGAAGCGCGCCGGGCTGTAGGCCGCCGGGTCGATCGCCGCGACCATCGGATCGGGAACCTCAGCCAGCAACACCGCCGCCGCCAGCTTCGCCGCCGCCGGCGCGGTCTGGATGCCGAACCCACCTTGGCCCGCGAACCAGAAGAAGCTCGGCACCGCGCCGTCGTACCCGAACACCGGCAGCCGGTCGGGCGCGAAGCTGCGCAGGCCAGCCCAGCTCCGTTCGACCGCCTCGACCGGCCAGTCGACCGCACGTTCGAACCGGTCGATCGCCACCGCGATGTCGATTTCCTCGGGCTGTGCGTCGCACGGGCCGCTGGCGATTTCGTCGTGCGGGCTTATCCACACGCTGCGTTCGCCCTCGCCCTTGAAGTAGAACGACCCGCCCGCGTCGATCACCTGTGGCAGTCGCGCGATCCCGCTCCGTCCGACGCGCAGCTGGACCATTGTCCGCCGCTTGGGCGCGATGCCGATCGGCGCCACCCCGGCGATCTCGGCGACCTGATCGGCCCACGCTCCGGCCGCATCGACCAGGATCGCGGCTTCGATCTCGCCGCCGTCCTCGAGCGTCACCCGCCATGAACTGCCCGACCAGCTCGCCGCCACCATCCGCGCATTGGTGCGCACCGCCCCCCCGCGCCGCCTCAACTGACGCAGGTAAGCGGCATGGAGACCCGCGACGTCAATGTCGGCACAGCCGGGCTCGACTCGCGCCTGGACCCAGCGCGAATCGATCCCCGGGACCGCCGCCTCAAGCTCGGCACGGCTCATCGGCACTGTTTCGACCACCGAAGGAATCCCCGCGAACGCATCCGCCCGCCCGCTCTGGTCGACATGAATCGCGCCGCGCAGCTTCAGAAATCCTTCATCGCCGAAATCCGCCGGCGGCCGACTCAGGAAATCATGTGACGCGGTCGACAGCGGCGCGACCCCCGCGCCGCCGTAACTCTCCAGCCAGAAGGCTGCGGAGCGCCCAGTCGAGTGCATCCCCGGATGCTCCTCCGCCTCGATCAGCAATGTGCTTCTGGCACGCGCCACCTCGGCGCCGAGGCTTGCCCCGGCGATCCCGCCGCCGACGATCAGGATGTCGAATCGATCCATCTGCGGCCCGGTTACGGTTTGGAAAGGCCCGCCGTCTAGGGGAGGGCCATGAACAATCTCGCCTTTACCGACTTGCTCACCGCCGTGCTGGCGGTGCTGCTGCTGATCGCGGCGGTGGTCGACATCCGCACTTTCACCATCTCGAACAAGCTGGTGATCGTCGTTGCGCTGCTCGCCCCGCTCTACTGGTGGGCGAGCGGCCTGCCGTTGTGGCCCGACGCGGCGATTCGCGTTGCGATCGCTATCGGCGTGTTCACCGCCCTCGCCGCGACCTTCTACCTCGGCATGATGGGTGGCGGCGACGTCAAGCTCGCTGCGGCGCTGGTGCTATGGTTTCCGCCGAGCGCCACCCTGTTCTTCCTCGTGATGATGTCGATCGCCGGCGGCGTGCTGACGCTGGTCGTGCTCGTCGCCCACAAGATCCGACGCCGCGAGGGGCGCCCCGAGATCCCCTACGGGGTCGCGATCGCTTTCGGCGGCTTATGGTTAGTCGCCCAACGGTTTCTTAACCATTTTGCCTGATGTCTGAGTGGATTGAGGTAACCCTCTAGGGGAGGCGTAATCGCCATGGACGTGAAGAAAGTTGCGCTGCTCATCGGAGCGCTGCTCATTGCGGTGGTCACCGCGGTGATGGCCAAGAACATGTTCACCGGGGCCGGCGCGAGCCAGGCCGCAGCGGCTCCCGCCGTGCCGATGGGCCCCAAGGTTCTGGTGGCGCGCAAGCCGCTGCCGGTCGGCTCGATGATCGAGCCCGACAGCCTCACCTATCAGGCGTGGCCCAAGGAACTCATCCAAGGCGCTTACTACACCCAAGGCACGACTGACGGCGATCCCCAGAAGATGGTCGGCATGGTCGTCCGCAATCCGGTTACCGCCGGCCAGCCGCTGACCCGCGGCTCGCTCGTCGGCCCGCAGGATCGCGGCTTCCTCGCCGCGGCGCTCGGGCCGGGGATGCGCGCAGTCACCGTGCCCGTCACCCAGACCAGCGGAGTCGCCGGCTTCGTCTTCCCGGGCGACCGGGTCGACATGGTCCTGACCCAGGCGGTCGAGGGCGGTGGCGATGGTCCCCCGCTCAAGGTTTCCGAGACGATCGTCCGCAACCTCCGCGTTCTTGCCACCGACCAGGCGATCGATCAGGTCAAGGACAAGGAAGGCAAGATCACGGTCCGTCCGTCGGCCACCGTCACGCTCGAAGCCACTCCGCGCATCGCCGAGAAGATCGCCGTATCCCAGTCGATGGGCCAGCTGTCACTCGCACTGCGCTCGATCGCCGACAACACCGCCGAGCTCGAGCGCGCCGTCGCCACGGGCCAGGTCAAGGTCCCGGCCGGCACCAATCCGGCACAGGAGCGGCAGATACTGCTCGCCGTCGCCAACCAGCCGATGGACTCGAACACCACCTTCACCACCGGCGGCGACGTGTCGCGCTTCCAGCGCCGCACCGTTCCGCAAAAGCCGAGCGCGGCTGTCGGGCAGTCAGGTCAGGCGATGGCCGGCCAATCGCTCGGCACCGAAGCGCCGGTCGGCCCGGTCGTCCGCGTGTCGCGCGGCAATACTGTCACCGTTGTTCCTGTGGGGGCTCGTTAAGATGATCAGCTATCGTAATACGCGTCAGCCGCGCCTGGGCACCGCCCTCGTCGCACTGGCCATCGGCTTCGGCACCATCGTCGTCGCCAGCCCCGCCGCCGCGCAGCCCCAGGCCGCGCGCCCATCGGAAACTATCAACCTTAGCAAGGGCACCGGTAACATCATCCGCCTGTCCGCGCCGATGTCCGATGTGTTCGTCGCCAACGACGCCATCGCCGATGTGCAGGTTCGCTCGTCGACCCAACTCTACATCTTCGGCAAGAGCGCCGGCGAGACGACCGTTTATGCGACCGACAAGGCGGGCCGGGTGGTCTATGCCGCCAACGTCCGCGTCGGCAACAACACCGGCTCGGTCGACGAGATGCTGCGCCTGGCGATGCCCGACGCCAACATCCAGGCGACCCCGATGAACAACCTCGTGTTGCTCACCGGCACGGTCGCGTCGCCCAGCGATGTCGCCGAAGCCCAGCGCTTGGTCCAGGCCTATGTCGGCGAAGGATCGCAGGTCGTCAGCCGGCTGCGCTCGGCAACCCCGCTTCAGGTCACGCTCAAGGTCAAGGTGGCCGAGGTCAACCGCTCGCTGCTCAAGCAGATCGGCGTCAACCTCCTCACCAGCGATTCGACCGGCGGGTTCAACTTCGGCATCGGCCAAGGTGGCCTGATCAATCCGACCACCGGCAAGGTCACCATCCCGAGTTCGGGCACGATCCTGCGCGGTGCCGGAAAATTGTTCGGTCTCGACATCCTCGGCGCCCTTCAGCTGTCCGAAGGCGATGGCCTGGTCACTACGCTGGCCGAGCCGACGCTGACCGCGCTGTCGGGCGAAACCGCCAGCTTCCTCGCCGGTGGCGAATTCCCGATACCGGTCAGCCAGTCGCTCAACGCGATCACGATCGAATACAAGCAATATGGTGTCGGCCTCGCCTTCACCCCGATCGTGCTCGCCGACGGACGCATCTCGATGCGTATCCGCCCGGAAGTCAGCGAATTGTCGAACGAAGGATCGATCAGCCTCAACGGTTACTCGGTCCCCGCGCTGACCACTCGCCGGGCAGAAACGACGGTCGAGCTCGGTTCGGGCCAAAGCTTCATGATCGCCGGCCTGCTGCGCAACACGAACACCAACAATGTCGACAAGGCACCGTTCCTCGGCGACCTGCCAATCCTCGGCGCGCTGTTCCGCTCGACCAAATATCGCCGATCGGAAACCGAGCTGGTCATCATCGTCACGCCGTACCTGGTGCGGCCGGTGTCGACCCAGCTCGCGTCGCCGACCGACGGCTACCGCGCCCCGACCGACGGTCAGCTCAACTGGGAAGGCCAGACGTTCGACGGCCATTCGGGCCCGCGCGCGGCGCTCCCGTCGCCGCGACCGGGAATGAGCGTTCCTGTCGCGGGGGCTTCGGCTGCCGGCGCAATCGCTGCCCCAACGCCCGGCTTCAAGCTGTGATCCGGCCAAGGAAGGACAAGACCATGCGTAACACCCTCCTGATCCTCGTCGCGGCAACCAGCCTCGCCGGCTGCGGCACCGTGGCCGCGCGTACCGATGCCGCTCGCGGTCTCGATGCGATCAACGTCCCGGTCGTCAGCCGTCAGGATTTCGCGTTCGACGCCGCGGCGCCCGACGGCGACCTGGCCGAGGTCGAAGCCGCCCGTCTCGATGGCTGGTTCCGCGGTCTCGACCTTGGCTATGGCGACACCGTCTATGTCGAGGGACCGTACAGCGGTGCCGCGCGCGCCAATGTCGCCCGGATCGCCGGCCGCTATGGCCTGCTCGTCGCCGAGGGCGGCCCGGTGCTTCCGGGCATGATCGCTCCCGGCGCGGTGCGGATCGTCGTCAGCCGGACCCGCGCGACTGTGCCGAACTGCCCCAACTGGAGCGAGCCGGCACAGCCCAACTACAACAATCACAGCATGTCCAACTTCGGTTGCGGCGTGAACAGCAACTTCGCTGCCATGGTCGCCAATCCGCAGGACCTCGTCAGCGGTCGCGAAGGCAGCGGCGTCGGCGACTCGCTGACCGCGACCAAGGCCGTCCAGTCCTATCGCAAAGCGGCGCCGACCGGCACCGAAGGGCTCAAGGACATCAGCACCAAGAAGGGCAACTAGTGATGAACGCTCCGTTCCAAG
>JBKJMA010000259.1:0-13272 GCA_046596505.1 Sphingomicrobium sp. | reverse complement strand
GGGCCGATCACCCGGTTCGACGCCACCGACTACAAATGCCGGATCGCCTGCGAGGTCAAACCGGCCGATCACCCCTATGGCTTCGACGCCAACAAGCGGGTCGATCACAAGGTCCAGCGGCAGGTCGATCCGTTCATCGTGTTCGGGATCGACGCGGCGGGCCAGGCGCTCGAGGATGCGGGCCTGACCGAGATGGACGAGGCCATGCGGCTGCGCGCGGGCTGCTCGATCGGTTCGGGCATCGGCGGGCTGCCGGGCATCGAAAGCGAATCGCTGGTGCTGGCCGCGAAGGGGCCGGGACGCGTAAGCCCGCACTTCGTCCATGGTCGCCTGATCAACCTGATCAGCGGGCAGGTCAGCATCAAGTACGGGCTGATGGGGCCCAACCATGCGGTCGTCACGGCTTGCTCGACCGGGGCGCATTCGATCGGCGACGCCGCGCGGATGATCAAGGACGACGACGCCGACATCATGCTGGCAGGGGGCGCCGAGGGTACGATCAATCCGTTGGGCGTGGCCGGGTTCGCGCAGGCCCGCGCGCTCAACACGAGCTTCAACGACCGGCCACAGCAGGCCAGCCGCCCCTATGACAAGGGCCGCGACGGCTTCGTCATGGGCGAGGGCGCGGGTGTCGTCGTGCTCGAGGAATATGAGCACGCCAAGGCGCGCGGCGCCAAGATCTACGCCGAGATCGTCGGCTATGGTCTGTCGGGCGATGCCTATCACGTCACCGCCCCGCATCCCGAAGGCAAGGGCGCCGAACTCGCCATGCGGATGGCGCTGAAGAAGGCCGGCATGCAGCCGTGTGACATCGACTATATCAATGCTCATGGCACCTCGACGATGGCCGACACGATCGAGCTTGCCGCCGCCAAGCGCGTGTTCGGCGATGATCTGTGCGGTGCGTCGATGAGCAGCACCAAGTCGGCGATCGGTCACTTGCTGGGTGGTGCCGGCGCGGTCGAGAGCATCTTCTGCATCCTCGCCATTCGCGACCAGATCGTCCCCCCGACGCTTAATCTCGATGATCCTGACGAGGGCACCGAGGGGGTCGATCTGGTGCCTCACGTGGCCAAGCGACGGGTGGTCAAGGCGGCGCTCAACAACAGTTTCGGATTCGGCGGGACCAACGCCAGCCTGGTGATTAAAGCGATCGACGCCTAGCCTCGTGCGCAAGCTCCTCGGCCTTGTCGTGTTCGCGTTGCTGGCCGGCTTGGTGGCGGTGTGGATGCTGTGGTGGAGCGCGGGGCCAGCGGACCAGCCGCAACGGGTAGTGGTGCAGCAGGGCGCGACGCTTGGTGTTGTCGCCGGGCAGCTCCACAAGGTCGGGGTGATCCCCGGTTCGCGGCGGACCTATCTTGCGATGGCGCGGCTGTTCGGGTCGGGGGATCCGGTCCAGGCGGGCGAGTTCGAGGTGCCGCGGGGGATGAGCGGGGCGGCGGTGCTCGACCTCATCCAGCACGGCGGGCCAGTGCAGCGGCTGATGACGATCCCCGAGGGGATGCCGTCGATCATGGTGCACGAGCGGCTGGCGGCGCTGCCGTTCGCTTCGGGCGAGGCAACCCTGCCGGCCGAGGGCTCGGTGCTGCCCGACAGCTACAGCTATGCGCGGGGCGAGGCGCGCTCGGCGATCCTCAAGCGCGCGACCGAGGCAATGACGCGGACCCTCGACGAGCTATGGGAGAAGCGATCGCCGAACACGGTCGTCACGTCGAAGGCCGAGGCGTTGACGCTTGCCTCGATCGTCGAGAAGGAGACCGGCAAGCCCGCCGAGCGGCCGACCGTCGCCGGGGTCTATTCCAACCGGCTGCGGGTCGCGATGAAGCTCGATGCCGACCCGACGGTGATCTACCCGATCACGAAGGGCAAGCCGCTCGGGCGGCGGATCCTGCGGTCCGAGCTCGACGCCGACAATGGTTACAACACCTATCGCCGCGCCGGTCTGCCTGACGGTCCGATCGCCAATCCGGGCAAGGCGAGCATCGCTGCGGTGCTGAACCCGGCGCCGACCAGGGCGCTCTACTTCGTCGCCGACGGCACTGGCGGGCATGTCTTCGCCGAGACGCTGGCCGAGCAGAACGCCAATGTCGCCAGGTGGTTCGCGCTCCGCCGCCAGCGCGGCGAGATCAAGTAGCCGTCAGGGCCGCAGAAATCAGGGCTTGAGCGCGCTCGCCCGGACGTAACCGACGCGGCGGTCCTTCCCAGCGTAACCCCACGCCCAGCCGAGCGAATTGTCGAGCATGGCGAGTTCGTCGCCCTTCGCGAGCTGTGCAATTGGTTCGGCCTCTGCGTCACGGCTGGCGAACAGCGGGGCGGCTTCGCCGAGATGCCGGAGCAGCGGCTCGGCATAGTGCGAGGCGATCACCGTTCCAGCCAGCGCGATGTCGGCGAGGTCCTGGCGATAGGCGTGGGTCGCGCGGTCGGGGCGCTGCGAGCGCCCGGCCAGCGAGAAGCTTTCAACCGCGGGCGAAGGCGGGGCGGGGCGTGGCGGCTTGCGCCGGCTGGCTGTCGATGGCTGGCCGCTGCCCGCCGTCGTCGTCGTCGGACCTGAGCAATTTTTTGAAACCGTCAAGAAAATCTGCCCCGTTTGAAGTGCGGACCACGAACACGTTGCGGCGGTCGTCCTCGTCCCGCTCGCGGCGCAGATAGCCCAGCGTGCCGAGGGTGTTCAAGGCGCGCGTCACGACCGGCTTCGAAACCCCGAGCACGCGCGCCAAGCCTCGCACGGTATGGGGGCCGGGGGTCAGGTAGACGATCATCAGCAGCGCCATCTGGCGATTGGTGAGATCCGGCTCGCCCGACCGGACATAACCGATCAGCGCGCGCATCCAGCCCATGAGAGCATTATCGGTCATCGCTCTCGCCTCTCCTTGTCGCCGCGTTGTGCAGGAGAAACGGAGCGCGCGCCGAAATGTTGCGTGAACGTGTCGATTGGCGAGCGAAAATCTGGCCAGGCTCGCGCTTACGCGCGGGGATAGCGGCGTTCGAGCAGGGCGAAAGCGGCGCGCAGACCGAGCGCTTCGCCCCCCTTGGGACGACCTGGCTTGGCCGCCGGGCGCCAGGCGAAGGTGTCGAGGTGCGCCCACGGCGTGGCGTCGGGAACGAAGCGGCGAAGGAACAGCGCGGCGGTGACCGATCCGGCGAAGGGAGAGTCGGCCGAGTTCGCGAGGTCGGCGAGGTCGGACTTGAGCATCTCGTCATAGCCGTCCCACAGCGGCATCCGCCACAAGGGGTCGGTGACGTTTGTGGCTGCTGCAAGGAGGTCGGTGGCGAGCGCTTCGTCGTTGACGAAGGTCGCGGGCAGGTCGGGGCCGAGCGCGACGCGGGCGGCGCCGGTGAGGGTGGCGAAGTCGAGGATGAGTTCGGGCTTCTCCTCGCCCGCCCGGGTCAGCGCGTCGCCCAGCACGAGCCGGCCTTCGGCATCGGTGTTGTCGATCTCGACCGTCAGCCCGGCGCGGCTCGAGAGGATGTCGCCGGGACGAAAGGCAGTGGCGGAGACGCTGTTCTCGACCGCCGGGACGAGCAAATGGAGGCGGACGGGGAGCCGTTCGGCCATGACGAGTCCGGCGAGCGCGAGCGCGTGGGCGGCGCCGCCCATGTCCTTCTTCATCAGGCGCATGCCCGACGCGGGCTTGAGGTCGAGGCCGCCGCTGTCGAAGCACACCCCCTTGCCGACGAGCGCGACGCGTGGATGGTCGACGCGGCCCCACGTCAATTCGATCAGGCGCGGGGCGCGGGCGCGCTCGGCGGCGCGGCCGACGGCGGCGATCATCGGATAGCCCTGGTCGAGCGCGTCGCCCGAGGTGACGGTGAGGGTCGCGCCATGCTGGTCGGCGAGGGCGCGGGCGACGGCTTCGAGATCGGTCGGGCCCATGTCGGAAGCGGGGGTGTCGACAAGGTCGCGGACGAGGACGGTCGCTTCGGCGAGGCGGATAGTGGTCGCGATGGCGGCGACGTCGCCGACGAGGAGGGTGCGCCGAGGCTGCGGCTCGGGCTTCGACTTGTAACGGTCGAAGCGGTGCTGGGCGAGCAACCAGCCGAGCGCGGCCGGGCCGGGGTCGCCTTGCGCCAGGCGGTAGCGGCCCTCGGGCAGCGCCTCGCCGAGCTTCGCCAGGCACCAGGGGGAGAGGTTGGCGGTATTGGCGACGGTGGTGACGACCTCGAACTCGTCGCCTTCGACCGGCAGGAGCGCGAATTGATAGCCGGTCTTGCCGTCGAACCGCATCGCCGCCAGCATTGCACGGTGGGCGGCCGGGCGGGCCTTGAGCCAGTCGGCGAACCCGTCCTTGTCGACGAGGTGGATGGTGCGGGCGGGCTCGCCGCGGTCGGCGATGAGGAGGGCGGTGAAATCGGTCATGCGCGCTTCTTGGCGGAAGGTCAGTCTAAAGTCAGCCCTTCGATGGCCTGCGGCGTTGGATCAGCGGTGGGGGTCAGCGGTGGGATCGCCATTCGGAAAGTCAGGCTAAAGTCAGCCCCTCGCATCACCCTCGCGCCCCTGATCCTCGCCGGGACCTTCGGTTTCGTCGAACGATATATTTTCGCCAGCGCGCAGCTTGTCGAGCAGCGCATCGATCTTCGGCGAAGCCTCGTCGGGGACGAAGTCGGGACCGTCACGCTTGCCGACGAACCAGTGGGGCAGCTTGCCCTTGCCGATCTCCGCCATGTCGAGCTGTTCGGCAAGATCCTCGGGGGTGTAGCCGAGTTCGGGACGAGCGGGGCGAACCGGCTCGAGCCGATCGAGCGCTTCGCCGAGCGAGGGCAGGGGCGGCGCGGCGGGCTCGTGCGCCGGGCGTTGGTCGCGTTCGGCATAGCGGAAGCGATCGGGGTGATAGGCCTTGAGGAGAAAGATCAGCAGCCGATCGTGATGGATATGCCTGCGCCCGACGATGTCGCCGTCACGATTGTACACCGCCTCGTCGGTGCCCCGGATGGCGCGCTGGAATGCCACGTCGACGAGCCGCGCCGATGCGTTGGCGATCGCGGCGTCCCAGGCGGCGGCGAAATTTTCCGACCCGGGTACCCGGCGCAGGCGATAGGCCCCGCTTTCGGCCATGCCGACTTCGCGCGCCGCGATCGCGACGCAGCCCGAATCGGCGAGGGCGGAGATGAATTCCTGCTGGCGCTGCGGGGTCCAGCCGTCGGCGCGGGGGCGGCGAAGGACAGGGACCCACTGGTAGCGGGCGGGGTCGAAGCCGTGGGCGTCGACGAGGTGCGAGGGGGCGATGTCAGGCGGTGCCGTGGGGGCGAACGGAATCGTCGCCGGGAGCGAGGGCGCGGCGGGCGGATCGAAACCGGCGGCGACCGGGGGTGGCGGCGCGGCGACGGGATGATCCTCGGCGACTCGCGGGAGTGGTTTGTTATGATGGTTTTTCATGAACCAATGTGGTGCATAATAGCAGGGCTGTAGGAAAGTTAAATTTTGCGCTTGAGTTAACCACGCAAGGAAAGCTGACCTTCGTGGCCTTTTCCCTTGATTGGGCGGATCAAGACCTTCACGGCGAGCCTCAAACTGGTTGCTGCCGGTAGGGAGCCGCGGCGTTCGCGACCGGCCCTAACGACGTGGCCGCTGTGAGCATCCGCCGCTCGACGCGCCTTTACGGGTCGAGAGCGGCAATGCGCGTCAAGTTGGCAAAAGCGGCAGGCGCCGCATTCCGGAGCCGCTGGATAATGGCCAGCTTTTCGGTGTCCTCGGGGGCTACCGCAGCCATCAGGCCCGAAAAACCATCGAGCCGCGAGCTCCTCATCCACGCGCGAAGTTCGCGATCCTTCGATTGACGCTGCTGATTGCCCATGTTGCCCAGTATGAGCGGAACATAGTCGGCAACAGTATCGCACATCGCCACAGGCGCGCAGAGCCCGTTCTTAATCGTGTCGTCGTCGTTGTGCGCTTCAATGAAAGCGATCATGGCGGCGCTGAGAATTGTGAGCGGCGATTGGACATATTGAAGAACGATGCGGTCGCCTTGGAAAATTGGCTCAACGGGCCGCCGAACAGCCGCCGAAGCTGTGCAATCAATGTAGAGCGGTGAACCCGCGATCGGTTCCTGGCCATCGACAAACTCGATCGCTTTATCGTGCAGCGCCCGCACACGCCCCCTCCGAACGACCCGCTTGATTTGCTGAAGCACGTCGATTTCGGCTTTTGAGATCGTGGCAAAATGGATCATGCCCGGCTTCACGTTGCGATCGATCCGCAGCATGACCTGGGCACGCTCGAGACGATCGAACAGATCATCACGATCGGATGCCGCCGCATAGGCTTCCATCTGCGCTGCTTGCCCGCCAATGCACTCTCTAAAAAAGTCCATCGCTGGTTGGACTGCCAGCCGATTGAGCAGCCATGAATCGCGTGGGCGGACCCAGGTAATGGCGCCGGGCGGGACTCCTGTTGTAAGCAGCCAATGAGCCACATCCATCGCTGTTTTGCCGCCGCCAAGAATTACATAGCTGTTTGGAATCGGTCCACAGCGCAGTTCTGCCGGAAGGCGATGTGGAGCGACGAGGCGTACGCCCTCGTCGACCGAGAAGCGCGGCGTGTGTAGCGCCGGGACTGATGCTTCGAGATAGGTCGCGTCGACCGTCTTACGCTGCACCTTGAGCCTTGTACTGACACCGGACGTCAATGACACAAAGGTGTTGTAACCCTTGAACTCGGACAGGGGATAATATGATACCCGGCCACTCGGCAGAAGATGACGGCGCATGACCTGATCGAAATAGGCCCGCACCTCAGAACCGCTCGCGAGTTCGTAAAGCCCGGCGTTATGTCCGATCAGATCCTTCGCGCCAGTGCCCAGCGGGACTGAATTGACCCCATAGACCATCGACGGCTGATGGAGGGCGACGAACGGGTAGGCGTGATTCCAGTGGCCGCCTGGCGCCGCCTCACGGTCGACAATCGTCATGTGAGCGTTGGTTTCAGCAAGCAAGGTGTCGGCGAAGGCGAGGCCGACGGCGCCCGCTCCGACAATAAGGTAGTCGGTTTCTTCCACGTGATCCGTCAGCGCGCCTCGAGGACCATATTAAATGGGCCGTCTGTCGCACGACGCACACTGCTAAACCCGCCGCTGCGGATGACCTCGCTCAGCCTGGTTTCGCCCGCTTGAGCACCAAGACCTTCGCCGACCTCCTGATCGAGCGACGTAGGAATACAGATCATGGTCGAAGCATTATAGAATAGGCGCCCTACCGGGTTCATGTTGTCGGCGGGAGTGTTGCCCGAATTGGGCTCGACAATCATCCAAGTGCCGTCGTCGGCGAGAATACGACGCATGTGCGCAGCGCACCCTCGCGGGTCGCCCATGTCGTGCAAACAATCAAACATGGTGATAAGATCGAAGCCATCTTCGGCAATGTCCTTCGCAGTGACCGCCTCGAACCGCACGCGATCGCCAAATCCATGCTTCTGCGCATGGTCGCGCGCTGAAGCGATCGACGGCTCGTGGAAGTCGAACCCGACGAAGCTGCTCTGCGGATAGGCTTCAGCCATGAGCAAGGTTGAAAAGCCAACCCCGCAGCCGACGTCGGCGACACGCGCTCCGGTGAGCAGCTTCGCTTCGACGCCGTCCAAGGTCGGTAGCCAGTTCTGGACAATGTTGTTGACGTAGCCGGGGCGGAAAAACTGCCCAGTTGCGCAAAACAGGCAGCCGGCATGATCGCCCCAGCGAACCCCCGATCCGTGGCGGAAACATTCTTCTACCTTGGGTTCTGCCTCGATCATCGCAGCTGCCAGTTCGAATGCGCCGGCGAGATAAACCGGACTGTCCTCCACGACGAAGACGAGCGACTGCTCGGGCGAGAGACTAAAGCGTTCGGTCGCGGGATCGTAGAGGGCATAGCCATTGGCCGCCTGCGCAAGCGCCCATTCGCGGACATAACGTTCCGCAAGACCGCCTGTCCGCGCTGCCAGTTCGGCCGAAGTCGCAGGCCCACCTTCGTGAAGCGCAGCGAACAGCCCGAGCCGAAGCCCGATTCTCACCGTCGGAATACTGAAGACCCCCCCGAGATCCCCAAGCATTTTGCCGACAAAAGTGTTGAGCGCGGCTTCATCGATTGCGGTCATCTTGCTTCTCCTGGCGGGACGATCAATTATTGGCGGTCGTTGGGTCGATGATCTGGGGGATTTCGGTGATACGCGACACCGGGATGCCGCTTTGCTCCGCATGCGCCTGGATGACATCTTCGCCATCGGCCAGATAGATGCAGAAGGTTTTGTCGCCCGCGACATAGCTGTGCTGCCACTGGATTCCGCTGCCGAGCTTAGCGATCGCCTGATTGGACGCGCGCGCCGCACCACATAGTTCGATCAGCGACATACCGCCGATACCAGCGATCTCGCGTTCGACTAGGTAACGTTTTAGCTGACTCATGATCCCCGCCTCTTTGCTTCGTTTGATGAGTGCAACTTCGCGCAGCAGTAGCCGTCGCACAAACTAAAATTCGTGGCGTTAGCTAAAGGTAGCGTTTAGCATCGCCATATGGTGATCGCTTCGCATCTGAAATCATTACAGGCTCTCGAACTCGCGGTGCGGACGGGGTCATTCAAGCGAGCCGGCGAACTGCTCGGGTTGACCGCCGCCGCCGCGGGTCAGCGGGTTAAGACGCTCGAGGACTTTCTCGGCATCGAACTTGTCGTTCGCGGCCGTGCCGGCATTCGCCCCACTCCTGAACTCGGGGCCGCGCTGCCGCATTTAGAGCGCGCGTTCGCAGAGCTCAGTGCCGTCTCCTGCGAGCTCGACCTTCAGCGCGGGCAAGAATTGCATATCGCTGCTTCCACAGACTTCGTTGAACTTTGGCTGAGACCGCGGCTTCCCAAGTTTCGCCAAGCTCATCCCAACATTCTTTTCTGCATTAATGGCGAAGGCGACGCACCCCTGAGGTTGGCTCGGGTCGACTGCCGGATTGAATTTGGCGCTCCTCAACAAGCTTCCGAGAGGGAGCACCTGTTCCCGGAATTCATCGTGCCGATCAGTTCGCCCGCCATCCGAGATCGCACGTCACGACTACTCGCGCAAAGTCGGCTGGAGGGCTTTCCACTGCTCCATCTCGACGCGTATCGCGATGACCCCAACAGTCCAACTTGGCCAAGCTGGCTTGCTGCGAACAACATTGTACGGTCCGCACCCGAGCGCGGTATCCGGTTTCGACGGATCGTGCCCGCGCTGGATGCGGTCCTCGCCGATGCCGGAATCTGTCTTTGCGGAATCGCCTTGCTCGAGGATAAGCTCGAGACAGGCGCCATCGCACTGCCCTACCCCGTTGGCAAAGGAGTAATGACGACCCACGCATTCGTTGCTGATTTTCCCGATGTGGCAAGAGCCAATCGGCCACATGTTCAGCGTTTCCGAAGCTGGCTTACGAGCGAGGCCGCGAAAACTGCCAGTTGGCTTCTCGGGGCCACTCGGAATTAAAAAAATAGAAGCCAGCCATCCCGGCTCTCAACCTGATTACTACGAAGATCGGCAAGCTCAGCCAATAGACCGGAGGCAGGTTCTTGGTCACCGAAACTCGGCGGACTCGAAGCCACCACTCCCAGCAGCTCGCCGCAATCGTGAATGAATTGCAGCTATTCCCTGAGCGCGCCCCGGAACCCGCCGGTCGGCTTTCCAGCCAAAGCAGACATTAAGAAGGCGGCAGCACCGAGTGGTGCTTCGCTGACGCGGTCAGACCGCGACTACGCTGCAGTTCGTGGCGCCGGCCGAGCTGTTTGAGGGGATGCGGCTCAAGCTGCCGCCGGCAGTCTTCAGCTTGTCCGGGGAACAACCGACCTGAAGATCCCGCACGGGGCGACCAGCTAGACTGTCGGCACGCCGAACAGGTCATGCTCGTCGCTGTCCTCGATGATGGCGCTGACGATGTCGCCGGGGGACAGGTGGGCGGCGTCGCGGAGGTGGACTTCGCCATCGATCTCGGGCGCGTCGGCTTTCGAGCGGCCGGTCGCGCCGCCGCCGGTTTCGGTGTCGACCGCGTCGATGATCACGTCGAGGGTGCGACCGACTTTCGCCGCCAGTTTTTCGGCCGAGATGCGCGCGGTGAGTTCCATGATCCGGGCGTAGCGTTCTTCCTTGAGCTCTTCGGGAACCGGGTCGGGCAGCGCGTTGGCGGCGGCGCCGTGGACCGGCTCGAAGCGGAAGGCGCCGACGCGGTCGAGCTGGGCTTCGGTCAGCCAGTCGAGGAGATATTGGAAATCGGCCTCGGTCTCGCCGGGGAAACCGACGACGAAGCTCGAGCGGACCGCGATGTCGGGGCACTCGCGGCGCCAGTTGGTCAGGCGTTCGAGGACCTTGGCTTCGTTGGCGGGGCGCTTCATCGCCTTGAGGATCTTGGGGCTGGCGTGCTGGAACGGGATGTCGAGGTAGGGCAGGACGAGCCCCTCGGCCATCAGCGGGATGACGCTGTCGACGTGGGGGTAGGGATAGACATAGTGGAGGCGGACCCACGCGCCCAATTTGCCCAGTTCGCGGGCGAGGTCGGTCATGTGGGCGCGGACTTGGGTGGGTTCGGCGTTCTGGGGCTTCCACGGCCAGGCGGCGTGGCGCAGGTCGAGGCCGTAGGCGCTGGTGTCCTGGCTGATGATCAGCAGTTCGCGGGTGCCGGCGGCGATGAGCTTCTCGGCTTCGCGCAGGATCGCGTCGGGGCGGCGGCTGACGAGGTCGCCGCGGATCGAGGGGATGATGCAGAAGGCGCAGCGGTGGTTGCAGCCTTCGGAGATTTTGACGTAGCTGTAGTGACGCGGGGTGAGCTTGAGGTCGCCGATGTCAGACTGCGGGACGAGGTCGAGATATGGCGAGGGCGTGGTCGGCGCGGCCTCGTGGACCGCGGCGACGACCTGGTCGTACTGCTGCGGGCCGGTAATCGCGAGAACGCTGGGGAAGCGCGCGCGGATGACGTCGGCTTCATTGCCCATGCAGCCGGTAACGACAACGCGGCCGTTTTCGGCGATGGCCTCGCCAATCGCCTCGAGGCTCTCTTCCTTGGCAGAGTCGAGGAAACCGCAAGTGTTGACCAGCACGACGTCGGCGCCGGCATAGTCGGGCGACATCTGGTAGCCGTCGGCGCGAAGGCGAGTGAGGATGCGCTCGCTGTCGACCAGCGCCTTGGGACAGCCGAGCGAAACCATGCCGACGCGCGGCGGGGATGGAAGGGTGGTTGCCATGGGGAACGGGGCCCTTAGCCGAATGTCGGGGCGAAATCGAGGCGCTTGTTGCGCGCACCGAACCTCGCCGCTGGCATTGGCCGGAAGGGCTGGCTAAGGCGCGGAGAGTTTTCAGCTATTTCGGACGTTTCGATCAATGCGCATCACCATGATCGGCACCGGCTATGTGGGGCTCGTTTCGGGTGCCTGTTTCGCGGATTTCGGCCATGACGTGACGTGCATCGACAAGGACGCCGCCAAGATCGCGCTGATCCATGGCGGCAAGATGCCGATCTGGGAGCCGGGGCTGGAAGGGCTGGTCAAGTCGAACCAGGAGTGCGGGCGGCTGCGCTTTACGACTGACCTTGCGGCGGGCGTCGCGGAGGCCGACGCGGTGTTCATCGCGGTCGGCACGCCGGCGCGGCGCGGCGACGGGCACGCCGATCTGAGCTTCGTCTATGCCGCGGTGCGCGAGCTGGCGGGCGCGCTTACGCATCCGGTGGTGGTGGTGACGAAGTCAACGGTGCCGGTCGGGACGGGCGACGAAATTGCGCGCATCCTGAAGGAGGAGGGGGCACCCGCGGGGACGGTGGTCGCGTCGAACCCCGAGTTCCTGCGCGAGGGTGCGGCGATCGCCGACTTCAAGCATCCCGACCGGATACTGGTCGGGGCCGAGGAGCAGTGGGCGCGTGACGTGCTGGCGCAGATTTACCGACCGCTGTTCCTCAACAAGGCGCCGTTGCTGTTCACCTCGCGGCGGACGGCCGAGCTGACGAAATATGCGGCGAACGCGTTCCTCGCGATGAAAATCAGCTTCATCAACGAGATCGCCGACCTGTGCGAGGCGGTCGGGGCGGATGTGCAGGACGTCGCGCGCGGGATCGGGCTCGACAACCGGATCGGGGCGAAGTTCCTCCATGCCGGGCCAGGCTATGGCGGGAGCTGTTTTCCCAAGGACACGCTGGCGCTGCTCAGGACCGCCGAGGAAGCCGGGGTCGAGCAGCGGATCATCTCGACCGTGGTCAAGGTCAATGACGACCGCAAGGCGGCCATGGCCGACCGGGTGCGCGATGCGGTTGGCGGGAGCCTGGCGGGCAAGACGGTTGCGCTGCTCGGGCTGACGTTCAAGCCGAACACCGACGACATGCGCGATTCGCCGTCGATCCCGCTGGCGGAGGGACTGATGGCGGGGGGCGCCACGGTGGCGGCCTATGATCCGGTCGGGCGGGAGCAGGCCGAGCCATTGTTGCCGGGGATCAGGTTCGCTGCCGATGCCTATGACGCGGCCAAGGGTGCCGACGCGCTGGTGATCGTTACCGAGTGGGACGAGTTCCGCGCGCTGGACCTTGGCCGGCTGGCCGGGGTGATGTCGGGCAAGTCATTGATCGACTTGCGGAACATCTATGATCGTGAAGCGGTTGAACGCGCGGGGCTGACCTATCGGGGCGTCGGCCGCGGTGCCTAGTTGCGTGTCGAGGGGAAGGCCATGACCGAAAATCCGACGATCGTGGTGATCGGGCTCGGCTATGTCGGGCTGCCGCTCGCGGTGGCATTGGCGGAGCGGTTCCGAACGATCGGGTTCGATATCGATACGGGCCGGATCGCGGAACTTCGGCACGGCGTGGACCGGACGCGCGAGATCGAGCCCGAACGGCTGCGCATGTCGATGCTGGAGCTGACCGACGAGGCCGAGGATGCGCGCGGCGCGGACCTCTATATCGTGACCGTGCCGACCCCGGTCGATCGCACCAACCAGCCCGATCTTAGCGCCATTACCGCGGCGTCGCGGATCGTTGCATCGCTGATCGATCCGGCGAAGCGACCGACGGTGGTGTTCGAAAGCACGGTGTATCCGGGCGTGACCGAGGAGCATTGCGGCGCCGAGATCGAGCGCGCCGGGGGACTGACACGCGGGGTCGACTTTCGGCTCGGCTACAGCCCCGAGCGGATCAACCCGGGCGACCGCGAACATACGGTCGAACGGATTACCAAGGTCATCGCCGGCGAAGATGACGAAGTCGTCGAGCAGCTCGCCGCGGTTTACGGAGCGGTGACCAGCGGCGGCGTGTTTCGCGCCGCGTCGATCAAGGCCGCCGAGGGCGCCAAGGTAATCGAGAATGCCCAGCGCGACATCAACA
>JBKJMA010000034.1:0-9246 GCA_046596505.1 Sphingomicrobium sp. | reverse complement strand
GCCTTGATGTCGGGCTGCTTGCTGCCGCTCATCCCGGTGCCGGTCGGATCGCCACCCTGGGCCATGAAGCCGGGGATGACGCGGTGAAACACTACCCCGTCGTAAAAACCCTCGCGGGCGAGTCCGGCGATCCGCTCGACGTGGCCGGGCGCGAGATCGGGGCGCAGCTTGATGACGACGTCGCCGCCGCTCGAAAGGGAAAGGGTCAGCGTGTTGGCGTCAGCCATGGTTCTGGTCTCCGGGAATAAACAGGGTGCGGCGGCGATGTAGGCGGCGCGCGCGCCTTGCGCCAGTGCCGAGGCGGCCATAGAGAACAGCCACACAGAGCAGACACCGTCGCATGGCCAGGGGAGCAGCGGATGAGCGAGAGCAAATTCCCGACCACCGAACTTGCCTCGCCCGCGGCGTCGCCTGAAGTCGATCCGGCCGATTCGAATATCATGGACCGCGAGGACCGGCTCAAGCCGAAGTTCGTCGCCAAGGTGCTCGATGCGGTCGCGGCGGGCGACAACGAGACCGCACGCGCGCTGGTCGGGCCGCTCCACCCGGCCGATGTCGCCGATCTGATCGAGCTTGCCCGCGGCGACGAGCGCGACGGGCTGGTCGCGGCGCTGGCCGGGATCGTCGACGCCGACGTGCTGGCCGAGATGAACGAGCATGTTCGCGAGACCCTGCTTGACGAGATGGGTCCGCAGCAGCTCGCCGACTTCGCCGGCCAGCTCGACACCGACGACGCGGTGGCGCTGATCGAGGATCTCGAGGACGACGAGCAGCGCGCGGTGTTGCGCGCGATGGAGCCCGACGATCGCGCGGCGATCGAACAGGCGCTGAGCTTCCCCGAAGAGTCCGCCGGCCGCCTGATGCAACGCGACCTGATCGCGGTGCCCGAGCATTGGACCGTCGGCCAGGTCATCGACTATCTCCGCTCAGGCGACGAGCTGACAACCGATTTCTGGGAAGTGTTCGTCGTGTCTCCAACCCACCGCCCGGTGGGGACATGCAAGCTGTCGACTCTGCTCCGCTCCCCCCGCAAAGTCCGCGTCGCCGATATCATGGTTGACGACCAGACGCTGATCCCGGTCGAGATGGATCAGGAGGAAGTCGCGCTGCGCTTCCAGAAATATGCGCTGATCTCGGCCGCCGTGGTCGACCCCAACGGGCGGCTGGTCGGGATGATCACGGTCGACGACATCGTCCACATCATCCAGGAAGAAGCCGGCGAGGACGTCCTGTTGCTGTCCGGCGCGGGCGACGGCGACATCAACGAGCCGATCGCGATGACGATCCGCACGCGGTTGACGTGGTTGGTGATCAACCTCGGTACCGCGATTCTCGCCGCGGCGGTGGTCGGCGGGTTCGAGGCGGAGATCTCGAAGCTTGCGGTGCTGGCCGTACTGATGGGGATCATCTCGGGCATGGGCGGAAACGCGGGGACCCAGACTCTGGCGGTTGTCGTGCGCGCGCTGGCGACCAACCAGTTGACCAGTTCGAACACGGTGCGGATGGTGCGGCGCGAACTCGTGATCGCGCTCACCAATGGGCTCGTCTTGGCGCTGATCACCGGCGGCGGAACGATTCTCATCTACCACAACGTTCCGCTTGGGCTCGTCATGGGGGCGGCGATGATCATCAACAATCTCGTCGCCGGACTGTCGGGAATCCTCGTGCCGCTCGCGCTTGAGAAGGCGCGGATCGATCCGGCCGTGTCGTCAGCGGTATTCGTGACGATGGCGACTGACGTGATGGGCTTTTTCAGCTTCCTCGGGCTTGCGTCGCTCGCAGGGTTGGCGGGCTAGGCTCCCCTCCCTTGCAGGGAAAGGAGCAGTGCCCCATTTCGACAGCGTGCCCCTTCATCTCACCAAGGTCGCGGTCGGCTGCGCGAGCATCGAGGCGCTGCAGAATCGCCTCGCCCGCCGGTCGCACGGAGGCGAGATCAAGGTGCCGACGCGAATGCGGCCCAAGCGAATGCCCGAACTGATCGGCGGATCGCTCCACTGGATCGTCAAGCACCGCATCGTGGGCTGTATCGAGATCATCCGCTTCGACGACCGCAGCGACGGGCGGATCGACATCGTCTGCCGCGACCAGTTCATCCGGCTCCCCGCCCGTCCCAAACGCGCCCACCAGGGCTGGCGCTATCTCGACGAGGGCGTGGTGCCCGATCCGGGGCTAATCGATGAAACCGGCCTCGCCGACTTGCCGCCCGCGCTTTACGGTAAACTCGCCGCCTTGGCGCTGGTGTAGGTCGCCCGGCGCCGCAACGCTGCGCCAATCATTGCTACCAAACATGATGTATATTTTACGAACCACGTCCTTTGACCTCGTCTTGAGGCCCGCCGCGCCAAGAGCCGCATTCTCGAAACAAGTTCGTGGGGACAATCCAGATGCGACTAATTCTAAGCCTGTCGGCGCTTGCCGCCGCTACACTCGCCACCGCCACTCCGGCCTTCGCAGCGCCCGGTACGGCGCAAGCTTCCGCGCAGGTCCTCGGGGTGGTCCTTCAGCCACTCACGCTGACCAAGACCAGCGACCTCGACTTCGGCACCGTCATCGGCAGCGCGGCGTCCGGCACGGTCACGATCAATGCCGATACCGGCGCCCGATCAACGGTCGGCGGTGTCATCGGTGTTCCGACCTATCCGGGTAACCGCGGCGTTTTCCAGGGTGCGGGCACGGTCCTCCAGACGGTCGCGCTCACCCTGTCGGCACCGGCGCTGATGACCAGCACAGCGAATCCTGCCGATACACTCGTGGTTACCGGCTTGTCGCTCGACCAGGGCGGTTTGCTACTTCGGACGATCGACGCGACGTCGGCCTTCACGGTCGGTGTCGGTGGTGTCTTCGCCATCGCCGCCAACCAGCCGAACGGGCTTTACACCGCAACGTTCAACCTGACCGCCAACTACCAATAATACGCGTCGGGAATGACCAGAAGGGGGCGGTTGCCGGCTTGGGCCGTGCGACCGCCCTTTTTGTGCCAGTCGTGACTCACCGGCAGCCCGAGACGGTTGCCGACCCCTGGGTCCTGACGACGCAGGAAGGGGAGCCGGCCAAGGTGACGGTCGCCGTGCCGAGGGCATCGACTTTCGCGGTATTGCTGATGAATAGCTTGGCGATCGCCGGACCGTCGGCGCCGATCGTGGCGTCCTTCACCGCGAGACCGCTGGCATCGAGCGACGAACTGCCACGGATCGTGGCCGTCAGGCGGGGGGCGGCGCCGGCAAGTCTGGCGGAAGCGGCACCGGCCATAGCGAGCTTGAACTGGTCAACCGCGACCCGGTCGATGCTTGCCGCGCCCGAACCCTGGACCGACAGGTCGAAGGTCAGGCCCTTGACCGTGTCGATCGCAAGGCTGCCCGAGCCGTTCAGCCAGGCGGCGGTGAGGTCATGGGTGCCAAGGCTGATTTCGATAGGGTCGGCGGAGCGACCTGAATATCCGCCCCACGCACTGCGATTGACGTGGACGACAAGGGTGCGGCCTTCGACCCCGATGGCGAGGGTGTCGAGCGCTTCGGCTGAACCGCTCGCGCTGGCGAACGGTGCAACGCCCGTGGCGAGGCTGACCCTGAACGCTCCGTCGACCCTGATCCGGTCGAACGAGGTGACCGAGTAATTGCGGGTCGCCGCGCCAGCCGGCACGGCGAGGCTCGCGGTCGTGGTGGCAAGCAGGGTGACGGCGAGGAAGGGGATGTGCATGGCGCTATCCTCGACGCACATGGTTAATGAACCGTGTGCGTCGGCATCAGGAGCAGCGAATATCGCCTGATCCGTGCTTGGCGATGGTGCACTTGGCGCCGCCAGTGAGCGCGATTTCGCCCGACCCCATCATCTCAATCGAGGCATTGGCGGTGGCGTGGCCCTTGATGTTGCCCGATCCCGCAATCGAGATGTCCGCCGTCTCCGCCCTGAGCGAAGCGGCGTCGATATCCCCCGAACCGGCAATTTCATACTTCACGCTTTTTGCTTTTCCGGCGGCGTGAACCCTACCCGAACCGGCGATCGAAAGCTTGACGTCACCGGCGTCGACCGAGGTGAGCTTCAGATCGCCCGATCCGGCGATTTCTCCCCTGAACGACGCGACGGCGACCTTATCCACATTGATTCCGCCCGATCCGGCGATCGTCGCAGAATCAAGCATGGGAACGGTGACGACTAAGCTGACCGGCCCGCTATGCCGCCAGCCCAGGCTAAAACCGCGGCGCGGAACGGGCGAGATCTGCAGGCGGCCGTCCTTGACCTCGACCTTCATTCCGTCGAGCGCCTTCTCGCTGCCGTTGGCGTGAACGCCGGGAACGCCGCCGGTGTGGACCGTGACGTCGTAGGGACCAGCGACCTCGAGCCTGGTGAAACCGGCGACCTGATAGCTGCGGTCGACCTTCGGGCCGCTATCGGCTTGGGCAGAGAAGCCACAGCCTGCCAGCGAGAGAATCATGGCGGAAGCGCCGGTCACGAAAAGGCTGCGCATGGTTTGTCTCCCTGTGTATTGGCGCTATAATACAGTGAGACTGCGTGGTGCAAGCACAAAAAAGGGCGCGCCCTCGTCAGGCGCGCCCCCTTTGGGTTCAGAACAGGCTGCGTTACGCCGCCAATTCCTTCGCCTTGTTGTGGATCGATGCAGCGGCGTTGAGGATCTCCAGGATCTGCTTCAGCGCCGTCGGTTCGTCGACCTGCTCCATCGCGGCCAGTTCGCGCGCCAGGCGCGATGAAGCCGCTTCGTAGATCTGTAGTTCCGAATAGCTCTGCTCGGGCTGATCGTCGGCGCGGAACAGGTCGCGGGTCACTTCGGCGATCGACGTCAGGTCGCCCGAATTGATCTTGGCCTCATATTCCTGCGCGCGGCGCGACCACATGGTCCGCTTGACCCGGGGCTTGCCCTTAAGCGTCTCGAGCGCGTCCTTCATCGTCTTGTCCGACGACAGCTTGCGCATGCCGACCGCGTCGGCTTTTCCGACCGGAACGCGGAGCGTCATCCGCTCCTTTTCGAAACGCAGCACATAGAGGTCGAGGCGCATGCCGGCGATCTCAGTGTTCTGGAGTTCAACTACACGTCCTACGCCATGCTTGGGGTAAACCACATAATCGCCAACATCGAAGCTAAGCGCTTTCGCAGCCATTCGTTCACCTTCCTACCAATTCGGACCTTAGATGCTGACAAACCAGCCGTACGCAACCGCATCGCCCCCAAGTAACGACCCGCAGTCGCGGCTTGCCTGTCCTTGCTTGGTCCAGCAGATGTGGCCTCCGCAGGGCGCGGCGGCTCGTTACCACTATGTAACATAAACTTCTTCATATCGCCAGTCCGAGCTGCAGCGGAGCGCGATCTTCCGCGCTGACGATCGAATGCACCCCGAGGCCGAGCAGGCGGATCCCCTTTGGAACAGGGATCAACGCCCGCAGCAGACTTTGCCCGGCGGCGGCGAACGCTGCCTGATCGGTAATCGGCAGGACAAAACTCTTCGACCGGCTGATCATGGCGAAGTCGGCGAACTTGACCTTGAGCGTCACCGTGCGTCCGGCGACACCGCTGCGTTCGATCCGCTGCCAGGCGAGCGCGGCAACACGGTCGAGCTGCTCGGCGAGCGCCGCCGGATCGGACAGATCCTCATCGAAGGTCCGCTCGGCGCTGACCGACCTGGTTTCGCGATCGGCCCGCACCGGGCGGTCGTCGATGCCGCGCGCGATCCGCCAGTACCAGCCGCCCGATGATTTGAAATGCGCTTCGAGCTCGGCCAGCGACCAGCACGCGAGATCGGCGCCGGTGTGAATGCCGAGACGCTCCATCTTCGCCGCGGTGACCGGCCCAACGCCATGAAAGCGTTTGACCGGCAACGTCGCGACGAACGCCGGTCCCTTGTCGGGCGGAATGACGCAGATCCCGTCGGGTTTGTTCTGATCCGAGGCGAGCTTGGCAATGAACTTGCAGTAGGACACGCCGGCCGAAGCGGTCAGCCCGGTCTCGACGCGGATGCGCGCACGGATCGCTTCGGCGATGGCGCGCGCGGTGCCGAGCCCGTGGCGATCCTCGGTGACGTCGAGATAGGCCTCGTCGAGGCTGAGCGGTTCGATGTGTTCGGTATAGTGCGCAAAGATCGCGCGGATCTGCTGCGACACCGCCTTGTAGACGTCGAACCGCGGCTTGACGAAGACCAGGTCGGGACAGCGGCGGCTGGCGGTGACCGAGGGCATCGCCGATCGTACCCCGAACACGCGCGCCTCGTACGACGCCGCCGCGACGACCCCGCGATGCCCGCCGCCGACCGCGACCGGTTTCCCCCGCAGTGAAGGATCGTCGCGCTGTTCGACCGAGGCGTAAAAGGCGTCCATGTCGACATGGATGATCTTGCGGAGGGGCGGTACAGCGTTCACGCCTCGTTCCTTATCCGTCGCAGGGGCGGCGTGGAATACTTTCCTTGCGCGCCGACTCATGCTTTAGGGCCGCAAACCTCGCCATCCCGGGAAGCGCAGATGAATATCCACGAATACCAAGCCAAGGAATTGCTCGCGAAGTACGGCGTCCCCGTCCCCGCCGGTCATGCCGCGATGACCCCCGACGAGGCCGTAGCGGCGGCCAGGCAACTCCCGGGGCCGCTGTGGGTGGTCAAAGCGCAGATTCACGCCGGCGGGCGCGGCAAGGGCAAGTTCGTCGAACTCGGTCCCGATGCCAAGGGCGGCGTTCGGCTGGCGAAGTCGATCGAGGAAGTGCGCACCCACGCCGAGGAGATGCTCGGCAAGACGCTGGTCACGATCCAGACCGGCGAGGCGGGCAAGCAGGTCCAGCGGCTCTACATCACGGACGGCGTCGATATCGCGAAAGAGTTCTACCTCGCGCTGCTCGTCGACCGCGATTCCGGCCGCGTGGCGATGGTTGTCTCGACCGAGGGCGGAATGGACATCGAAACCGTCGCGCATGACTCGCCTGAGAAAATTCACACCATCACGATCGACCCGGCAACCGGGTTCATGCCGCACCACGGGCGCTCGGTGGCGGCGGCGCTCGGGCTGACCGGCGACCTCGCCAGGCAGGCAACCAATGTCGCGTCGAAGTTGTACGACACTTTCCTCGGCACTGACGCCGAGCAGATCGAGATCAACCCGCTAGCGGTGACCGAAGACGGCAAGTTGACCGTGCTCGATGCGAAAGTGAGCTTCGATTCCAACGCGATGTTCCGCCACAAGGACCTCGCCGAACTGCGCGACCTCGCAGAAGAGGACCCAGCCGAGATCGAGGCGTCGAAATACGACCTCGCCTATATCAAGCTGGACGGCGACATCGGCTGCATGGTCAACGGCGCGGGGCTGGCGATGGCGACGATGGACATCATCAAGTTGAACGGCGCCTTCCCGGCGAATTTCCTCGACGTCGGCGGCGGCGCGACCAAGGAGAAGGTCACCGCAGCGTTCAAGATCATCTTGTCCGACCCGGCGGTGAAGGGCATCCTCGTCAACATTTTCGGCGGGATCATGAAGTGCGACATCATCGCCGACGGCATCGTCGCGGCGGCGAAGGAAGTAAATCTGTCGGTGCCGCTGGTCGTTCGGCTGGAAGGTACCAACGTGCAGGAGGGCAAGGACATCCTCGCCCATTCGGGACTCCCGATTGTCGCCGCCAACGATCTTGGCGATGCGGCGCGAAAGATTGTCGCCGAGGTTAAAAAGGCTGCCTGAAATAACTACATCGTCGCCTCGTGGGCAGAGCCCGGGTGACGGACACGAGAGGACACACGAATGAAGGTGCTGGTCGCGGTCAAGAGAGTGATCGATTATAACGTCAAGCCGCGCATCAAGATGGACGGCAGCGGGGTCGACCTCGCCAACGTCAAGATGTCGATGAACCCGTTCGACGAAATCGCCGTCGAGGAAGCGCTCCGCCTGCGCGAAAAGGGGGTCGCGACCGAAGTCGTCGCGGTTTCGATCGGGCCGGCTAAGTCACAGGAAACGCTTCGCACCGCGCTGGCGATGGGCGCCGATCGCGCGATCCATGTCATTTGCGAGGACGAGGTCGAACCGCTCGCCGTAGCCAAGCTGCTCAAGGCGATCGCCGAAGAGGAGCAGCCGGGACTGTTCATCCTCGGCAAGCAGGCGATCGATGATGATTCGAACCAGGTCGGGCAGATGCTCGGCGCGCTGCTTGGCTGGCCGCAGGGGACCTTCGCGTCGAAGGTCGAGATCACGGGCAATATCGTCAACGTGACCCGCGAAGTCGATGGCGGTCTCGAAACCGTCGCGCTGAGCGGGCCGGCGATCGTCACCACCGATCTTCGCCTCAACGAGCCGCGCTATGCCTCGCTGCCCAACATCATGAAGGCCAAGTCTAAGCCCTTGGCGCAAAAGACCGCCGCCGATTACGGGGTCGATATTTCGCCCCGCCTCGAGACGCTGAAGGTCGTCGAACCGGCCAAGCGAAGCGCCGGAATCAAAGTCGGCTCGGTCGACGAGCTGGTCGAGAGACTTAAGAGCATGGGAGTAGTCGGATGAAGACGCTGGTGCTGGTTGAACATGATGGATCGATCGTCAAGGATCCCACCCTTCCCGCGGTCACCGCTGCTTCGCAGATGGGCGAAGTCCATTTGCTGGTGATCGGATCGAACGTCGGCGCGGTTGCCGAGGCCGCAGCGAAGATCGCCGGTGTCGGCAAGGTTCATGTCGCGGACGCCCCGGGGCTAGAGCATCCGCTGGCCGAGTCGCTCGCGCCGATCGCGGTGCGGCTGATGGCCGATCATGACGCGTTCGTAGTGCCGTCGACGACCACTGGTCGCAATGTCGCTCCGCGGGTGGCGGCGCTGCTCGACGTCATGCAGCTGTCCGACATCACCTCGGTCGAGAGTGACGGTAGCTTCACCCGCCCGATCTACGCCGGCAACGCCATCGCAACGGTCCGCTCGAAGGATGCCAAGCTGGTCGTCACCGTGCGCGGGACGGCGTTCGAGAAGGCGGCGACCGAGGGCGGATCGGGCACGATCGAGGCGGTCGATTCGTCGGGCGATCTGGGGAAATCGGCGTTCGTCTCGGCCGAGATCGCGAAGTCCGAGCGGCCCGAACTGACCTCGGCCAAGATTATCGTCTCGGGCGGGCGCGCGCTGGGTTCGTCGGAGCAGTTCCACGCCCTGATCGACCCGCTCGCCGACAAGCTCGGTGCCGGGGTCGGAGCGTCTCGCGCGGCGGTCGACGCGGGCTATGCGCCCAACGACTATCAGGTCGGCCAGACCGGCAAGGTCGTGGCCCCGGCCCTCTACATCGCCATCGGCA
>JBKJMA010000247.1:0-7047 GCA_046596505.1 Sphingomicrobium sp. | reverse complement strand
GTGGAAAATGCCCGGCAGAATGGTGTTGACGCGAACCCCGTCGTTCATCAGGTCGCGCGCGATCGGCAAGGCCATCGCGATCAACCTGATCGGCTCGTTCCGCTGCATCGCCTTCTCCGCCTACGGGATGGTCGGGCTCGATCCGCTCGAGGATGGCGAGCGCGGCTGCATCATCAACACCGCCTCGGTCGCCGCAGAGGACGGACAGATCGGGCAGGCGGCCTATGCGGCGTCGAAGGGCGGGGTGCTGGCGATGGCGTTGCCGATCGCGCGCGATCTGATGAATGACGGGATCCGCGTCAACACCATCCTGCCCGGCGTGTTCAAGACGCCGATGGTGGCGATGATGCCGCAACAGGTGCAGGACGCGCTGGGCGCGCAAGTGCCTTTCCCCAAGCGGCTCGGCAATGCCGAGGAATATGCCAAGCTCGCCTGCTTCATCGCCGAGACGCCGTATCTCAACGCCGAGAGCATCCGCCTCGACGGCGGCATCCGCATGGCGCCGCGCTGAACCGGTGAGCATCGTCCCAGATAACAGTTTGCTCGAAGCCCTCGTCCTTGCTTCGCGGCAGGCGGGGGCGGAAATCCTGCGCCTCGTCGCCGCCGGGTTCGAGATCGAGACCAAGGATGACGCTTCGCCCGTCACGGTGTGCGATCGCGTCGCCGAAGCGGTCATCCTCGCCGCGCTGGCCAAGGCCGCGCCTGGCGTGCCGGTGATCGCCGAGGAGGAAGTCGCCGCCGGCCGCATCCCCGCGCATGGCGACACTTATTTCCTCGTCGATCCGCTCGACGGGACCAAGGAGTTCATCCGCGGCGGCGACGATTACACCGTCAATATCGGGTTGATCGTCGATGGATCGCCGGTTCTCGGCGTGGTTTATCAGCCCGCGGTCGACCGGCTGTGGGGCGGGCTGGTCGGGCAGGGGGCGTTCCTCGAGGATGGATCGGGACGGATCGCGATGTCGACGCGGCCACTCGGGCAGGAACGCGCCGCAGTTGCGTCGAAATCGCACTTCAACCAGGCCACCCCCGACTATCTCCCACAGGTGCTCGGCGAGTGCGCCTATGTCTCGGTCGGCTCGTCGCTCAAATTCTGCATCGTCGCCGAGGGCCGCGCCGACCTCTACCCGCGCCTGTCGCCGACCAGCGAGTGGGACACCGCCGCCGGCCACGCCATCCTGCTGGCCGCCGGCGGACGGGTCGACGGACTGGATGGCACGCCGCTTCGCTATGGCAAGATCGCCTTCCTCAATCGCGGCTTCTGCGCGACGGGCGGCTGGGAAGCGCCGGCGATAGGTCCGTTCATGACCGAATTCGGCGGCGGGGGTGACTTGCCTCAGGGCGTGTGATCGGCGGCAGACGAAGATGATCCTCGCCACCACATCTGTAATGGATGTGAATTCGGCGCGAATCTCGCCCCATTCGCGCCCTGCTGAAGCGCTACAACTTCCGTTCTTGCAGCCTTGATCCTTGTGCGCAGCAGCATCGCCGAGCGGCTCTCGGGCGTATGTCGCGACAGCAGGGTCGTCAGCCGTTCGGCCTCACGCAGCGCCTCGTCCAGCTCGGCCAGCCAGCGGGCGCGGTTCGATCGGTTGATATCCTGTTCGCGGTTCACGCTATCGGCCCCATCAAAGTGGCCGTCGCTATCGGCCCCGCCTGATTTCGATTTCGTGCAGGCATGACCGAAACGGACGAATTTCCCGCTGACATCCCGCCGGCTTGCGTTATGCTCCACTTCGCTCGGTACCTTGTTTCATAAAGGTGCGTCCTCATGGATTATGCCAGTCTCGTGCTCGCCGAGCCATCACTCGCCGAGCCTCAAACTCTTGCGCCAATACTCGTCGCCGGAAGCAGCGCGAAAGCGCGAGACCGCGGCGCTGCGCTGGTCGAAGCCGCGGGTGTCAGGCTCGCCGGGGTCGTCCCGATCGCCGACGCGGTCGAACGGATCGACCTGCAGGTCAGGGCGAGCGCGATCTGGGTCGAACTCGACGATGACGGCGGAGACCCGCTCGATCGGTTGCTCGACCGCATCGACCGCGACGCCGCCAACGGCCTTTATGCGGCCATCGTCTGCGCCGGCCCCGGGCTGCTCGACCCAGTCGTGGCGCGGTTGACCAGGGGCGCGGTCGAACTCCTGATCACCGAAAACGACGGCGGCGATGAACCGACGCGGGTCGCGGCCTTGGCGCTCGCGCTCGCCGCGCCCGCGCACGGTACCCGGCTGTCGGATGTCGCGACTGACACCAGCGCCGCCCGCTTGCGCCAGTTGACCGACGAGGTCGGGCGGATTGCGGCCACGCTGGCGCGCTTGTCCGGTGGGCCGAGCACCCCGGCAGCGGTCGCCGTGCCGACCCCCCCCCGTCCGATCGTGCCCGATCCGGCGCCCAATATCGCACCCGAAACGATCCGCGCCGTGATCCGCGCGCGCCGCTTGCGCGCGCGGTTCTTTGCCGATGAGCTGTTCGCCGATCCGGCGTGGGACATGCTGCTCGACCTCACCCAGGCCGAGATCGCCCAAGTCCGCGTGCCGGTGTCGAGCCTGTGCATCGCCGCGGCGGTCCCCGCCACGACCGCGCTTCGCTGGATCAAGACGCTAACCGACAGCGGGCTCCTCCTGCGCCGCGCCGACCCGCATGACGGCCGCCGCGTGTTTGTCGAGATGGCGCCGAACACGAGCCAGGCGATGCGCAACTATTTCGGCGAAGTGGGCCGCGTCGCCGGCGCATGAGCTTCGGGTCTAGGCCCAGCGCCGACTTGCTCCTTCGGCGTGGACACGATCGGGGAGGTGGTGGGCGCTGACGGGCTCGAACCGCCGACATCTTCCGTGTAAAGGAAGCGCTCTACCAACTGAGCTAAGCGCCCGCGCAAGCGGTTCGCGGCGCGATGCCACGCACGTGGCGGAGTGGCAAGCGTGGGCTTTGCACCTGCGGGGAATAGTGTCGCTGCGCCAGCGGTCGCGGCCTGGCAACCGGCCTGCCAATGCCGACCTAGTCAGGCCGTATGGAGACTTCCGTAACCGTCACGACTCCGACCGGGCTCGGCAGATCGACCTCATCCCCGACCTCGGCGCCGATCAACGCGCGGGCGAGAGGTGCCGCGAAGCCTATCCGCCCGGATGCGGGATCGCTCTCATCGTGACCGACGACTTCGAGCACCCGTCGATAGCCTTCGCGTTCGATCGTCACGACGGTCCCGATCGCGACTATATTTCCCGAAGGACGCGGCGCTGCCTGCGCGGTCGCCAACCGGCTTCGCCAGTAGCGCACATCGCGCAACAACTCGGTGCGGCGATCGCCGGCAGGCGTCTTGGTCAGCTCCAGCTCAAGCGCCTCATTCCGCGCGGCGAGCATTTCATAGCCGCGCTTCGTCACCGGATTGGGGCCGGGGGGAAGCGGCAGCTCGAACCGAGGCTCGAGATGTTCTTCGTCGCTTTCGCGGCGAAAGGCGACGCTCACGCCGGTCGTTGAGGGTTGAAGGGCCGGGTCATTCTGCCGTTGCTAGCACGGCTAAGCGCATAACGGCAGCCGCTGTTCGATCCGCAGGTGTCCAGCGATCGCGGCGAGCCGGGCGTCGCACCTGCTAACGATCAGAGTCCCCGAACCAATTTGGTCGCCACCGCGATCCACGGTGGGTCGGTGACGACCGATTGGCGACTGCCGGCGCCGGGGGGGAGCAGGTGGAGCTTTCCGCCGCCCCCAGAGTCCCCGGCGGAGGCGTCGCGGCCGATCAGCCGACCGAACTGGAACCGGCCGGCGGGCCGCGGAACGAGGACATCGCGGTTGAGCGCCTTGCCGAAATCATCGGGTCCGAGCTGCTCACACCAGATCTCGTCGCCGGCGCGATAGTCGCCGAGCGAGCTCGTCACGACCATCGCGACCTGGCCCGCGCCGGCCTTGGGCGGGACGACGATCCCGTTGCGGCGCGGCGCGCTCGCCCCTGCGGCGCCGAGGACGGCGACGACCGGCAATTCGGCCTTGTCGGGACTGTCGACCAGGTCCGAGGCTTCAACCCCGAGCGCGGCGGCAATGCGGTTGAGCCAGCCGACCGAGACCGTGCGCGTGCCCGTCTCCAGCCGGCCGATGGTTTGCGGCGTGGTCGGTGGGATACAAGCCTTGGCAACCTCGTCGAGCGTCATCCTTCGGGCTCGACGAACTTCACGAATGCGGGTGATCATGGACGACAGCCTCGTAACCAATGCGGTTTTTCTTCTGTCCTACAGTCGCGCCCTTATGGCAAGCCTTCATCTTAGGGGGAACAAGGCATGGCGCGACGCGATGGACCAAGGCTGCTTGAGGAACGAGCAATTGAAGACGGGGTGGTCAGCGGTCATCCTCTGCCGCCCCGAACCGACGATAAACGAGCTGGGCGCGGCAGGGCGCAAGCGGGCGGGCCGGTTCGTTCGGTGGCGGTCAACCTCGGCGAATCGCCACTCGGCTGGCTGCTCGCGCGTGGCCATGTCAGCCTTCGGCAATATGAGGCGGGGGAGCGGCTCCGTGCCGACTGGGAGCGAAGCTGCCTCGATCCGCGTGTGACCATGTCGTGGGATGGCGCTCGTGTCGCGCGCGGCGGCGGGGCGTCGGCGGGGATCGACCTGTCGCTGGCGCAGATCGATGCGCGTCGGCGGTTCCACACAGCGACCGAGGCGGCGGGCGCCGGCCTGTCCGACATCTTGTGGCGGGTGGTGTGCGCAGGCGAGGGGATGCGCGAAGCCGAGCGCGCGCTTGGCTGGCCGGTGCGCGCGGGCAAATTGGTGCTGACCCTTGCGCTCGATCGGGTCGCCGATCATTATCGCATGCCGCTCCCGAGCGATCGACCGGCCCCGGTCGGTCAGGCCGCGGCCTGACTGTGGACCGACTCGCGGGGCCGGCCTATGCCAACCACGAAGGAGATTTGGGCATGATCCTCTACGGTTCGTCGATGTCGCCGTTTGTGCGCAAGGTGCTGGCGTTCGCGGCCGAACAGGGCGCCGAACTCGAACTAAAGCCGATGGGAATAGGATCGACCGATCCAGACTTTCTGCGCGCCAGCCCGTTTCGGAAGATGCCGGCGTTGATCGACGGCGATTACACCCTCGCCGATTCGAGCGCGATCGTTCACTACCTCGACGCGCTGGCGCCGGAAGCGAAGCTGATCCCGACCGAGCCGCGTGCGCGCGGGCGGGCGATCTGGTTCGATGAATGGGGCGACACGATTCTATGCGCGTCGGCTGGAAAAATGTTCTTCAACCGGATTGTCGCGCCTCGCTTCCTCGGTCGCGACGGCGACCTTGGGGCCGCCGACACGGCTGAGCATGAGGAATTGCCAGCAGTGCTCGACTATCTCGATACTGCAATTCCGGCGTCAGGCTTCCTGGTCGAGGACCGGCTCACCCTGGCGGATCTGGCCGTTGCCAGCCCGTTCGCCAACTTGGGTCATCTCGGGCTCGACCTGTCGCGCTGGCCCCGCGCCAAAGCTTATGCCGAAGCGATCCTTGCCCGACCGAGTTTCGCGGGACTTGTCGCCCGCGAGCAGGCCTTTTTCGCGCGAACCGCAGCGCCGACCGGGGCATCCTGACAGGCGCGGCGCCTGTCCGTCTTGTCGGGCGGCAGGCCTATTGCCCGTCGAGGTCCGACTGTTCGCCGTCCTGATCGGTCTCGCACTGGCTCGATTGCAACGTCGCGCTGGCGTCCTGACCGTCACGATCCATGCCGTGGCCCTGCTGCTGACCGATGAACGGGCTGTTCTGACCGGACAGCCCGCCCGCTTGGCCACCCAGTGACGATCCCTCGAACGATTTGTCGGTCGATCCCTGACCACGGATCGACTGGCCGCCCGAGCGCTGCGCGGACGTGCTGTCGCCGTAGCCCTGATCCTGCTGCGTCAACGTGTCGCTGTCGTCATAGCTGCTGCTGCTCGCCGCCGACTGGCCCTGCTGATCGGTTGCTGGCAGCTGTTGCTGGCTGGTCAACTGTTCCGATTGCTGGTCGGTGGAACGCTTTTGGCCATCTTTCGAATCCTGATTGTCACGCTGTTCCATGATGAGCCTCCTCTTTTCGAACTGCCTGCCCCCGCGCGGTCTTAACCCAATGCCCGGGCGCGCCGTTCCTGGGATTTGCGACGAGCCGAGGGCAGCGCGACGAACCGCTGACCACGAAAAAGGCCGCCGGAGTTTCCCCCGGCGGCCCGTTTCTTCGATCGGACAACCCGCGCTTACGCTTCGGGGTCGGCCTCGTTAGCAGCGGCCGGAACTTCCGCGTCGGGATTTACGTCGGCGGTCGCGCCCGGCTCGGCGTTGGGGTCATAGGCCTCGGTGAAGCCGGCCTCGTCGCGTTCGAACATCGACGACATGACATCGACGCCCTGCGACTGCAGTTCGGCCTCTTCGGGCGAGCGGGCGACGTTGACCTTGACGGTCACGCTGACCTCGGGGTGCAGCGCGATGCGCACCTCGTGGAGCCCGATCGACTTGATCGGCTTGCCCAGAATGACCTGGCTCTTGAGTACCTTGGCGCCTTCGGCCTCGAGCGCGTCGACGACGTCGCGTGCACTGACCGAACCGTAGAGCGCACCGACATTCGACGCCTGGCGGATCAGCACGACCGACTTGCCGTCGACGTCCTTCGACGCGACTTCGGCATCGCTGCGCTTGCTGGCATTGTCGGTCTCGATCTTCGCGCGGTTGGTTTCGAACAGCTTGCGGTTCGATTCGTTGGCGCGAAGGGCCTTTTTGTTGGGCAAGAGGAAATTGCGCGCAAAACCGTTCTTCACGGTGACCACGTCACCGATCGAGCCGAGCTTTTCGACGCGTTCCAGCAGGATGACATCCATGTTCAGTCCTCCTTACTTGACGACATAGGGGAGCAGGCCGATCTGGCGGGCGCGCTTGATCGCCTTGGCCAGCTCGCGCTGCTTCTTGGTCGAGACCGCGGTGATGCGGCTCGGGACGATCTTGCCACGCTCGGACACGAAGCCCTGGAGCAAGCGGATATCCTTATAGTCGATGACCGGCGCGTCCTTGCCCGAGAAAGGGCACGACTTGCGGCGGCGGAAAAATGCGCGGGCCATTAT
>JBKJMA010000191.1:0-3116 GCA_046596505.1 Sphingomicrobium sp. | reverse complement strand
GTTCGACGGGCTAGATATGGCGGGCAGAGCGGTGCTGGTGCACAGTGAGTGGCGCCGGCACTGCGGCAGTGGCGCTTATTTCGGCGACCACCCGTACCTGACCGAAGCGGCGGCGGCCTTGCTGGTTGAGCGCGGCGCGGCGCTGGTCGGAATCGACAGCCACAACATCGACGATACGTCGAAGCGCAGCCGGCCGGTCCATACCGCCCTGCTCGGCGCGGGGATCCCGATCTGCGAGCATCTGACGCGGCTCGGCGACTTGCCCGCCGCTGGATTTCGCTTCACCGCCGCCCCGCCCAAGATCGTTGGCATGGGCACATTCGCGGTGCGCGCCTTCGCCCAGATCGATTAGGCCAGCGAAGACTCCAGCCACGAAGGAATGATCGCGTCGGCGGGGATCGCGTCGATCCGGGCGTGGACCACCGCCAGGCCGAGTTCGGGATAGAAGGCGCGGGCGCGGTCGGGGACGGCTTCCGCCGGGACGACGAACAGGCGGCGGTTGACCTTGCTGCGCCAGTTCATTCGCGCCGTATTCTCCTGCCCGACGAAACAACCCTTGGTGAAGCTGACCCCGTTCAACTCGGTGGCGTTGCATTCGAGCAAGAGAAGGTCGGTCAGTTCGGCTGCTTCGGCAACCCCGAGGCGGAGGCGGTGTTCGTCATAGCCGGATGCGGGTGCGGTGGCGGCGGCGAGCCAGCGCCAGCCGAGCTCGGGGAGGCGCGGGTCGGGCACCCCCTGCCCCGCCGCGCGCGACCAGTGGACTGTCAGCGCGTCGTCGCGCGCAATCGTGATCGGGCGGCGCAGGCGATACATCGACAGGCGGCGGATCAGCGGGTCGGCATCGTTGGCGGCAACGTCGAGGAGCAGGTCGTCCTGGTCGGCCCAGACGAAGAAGTCGGCGATGACCTTGCCCTGCGGTGATAGCATCGCGGCATAGACGGGCAATTCGCCTGTAATGCTGTTGCTGACCAGTCCGTCGAGAAAGCCGCGTACGTCGTCGCCCGTCATGCGGACGACGGCGCGGTCGTTGAGCGTCGTGGCGGTGAGGGTGGATGCGGTCATGCCCTTGAGGTAGGGGGCGCGGGTGACATTGCAATCGCTCACCATCCGCCGGCCCGACGACTGGCACGTCCACTTGCGCGACGGCGCCATGCTGCGCGCGGTGGCGCCCTACACCGCGCGCCAGTTCGCGCGGGCGATCGTGATGCCCAACCTGTCGCCGCCGGTGACGAGCGTCGCGGCGGCCTCGGCCTATCGGACAAGGATCACCGCCGCCGCCGGGCCCAATTCAGAGACGCGCTTCACCCCGCTGATGACCTGCTATCTGACCGACGCCGCCGATCCCGACGAGCTGGCGCGGGGATATGCCGAGGGCGTATGGGTCGCGGCGAAACTCTATCCCGCCAACGCGACCACCAACAGCGCGCACGGCGTCACCGACCTCGCCGCGATCCGTCCGGCATTGGAGCGGATGCAGGCGATCGGCATGCCGTTGCTGATCCACGGCGAGGTGACCGACCCCGAAATCGACATATTCGATCGGGAGGCGGTGTTCATCGACCGCATCCTCGGCGGACTGGTGCGCGACTTCCCCGCGCTCAAGATCGTGCTCGAGCATATCACGACGAAGGAAGCCGCCGAGTTCGTGACCGACGCGCCCGCCACCGTCGCCGCGACGATCACCCCGCAGCACCTCCACCTCAACCGCAACGCGCTGTTCGCCGGCGGCCTGCGCCCCCACGCCTATTGCCTGCCGGTGGTCAAGCGCGAGGCGCACCGGCTGGCGGTCCGCGCCGCGGCGGTCAGCGGTTCGCCCAAATTCTTCCTTGGTACCGACAGCGCACCCCACGCGGTCGATGCCAAGGAATCGGCCTGTGGCTGCGCCGGCATCTTCAACGCGCCCCATGCGCTCGAAAGCTATGCGACGGTGTTCGAGGCGGAGGGTGCGCTCGACCGGTTCGAAGGTTTTGCCTCAGACCATGGTCCGCGCTTCTACGGCCTGCCGCTCAACGACGGCACTGTAACGCTGCAACGGGCAGAAACGACCGTAGCGAACCGGGTCGCCGGCCTCGTCCCGTTCCACGCTGGCGAAACGCTCGGCTGGCGGTTGATGGAGTAGATTGCCGTAGCGTTCGCCAAGGCGCACACTCGCGCTTCGGCAAGGGGGAGCTAGATGATGAGCATATCCGCGAAAATCGCGTTGGCAGCACTGGTTGCGGCCGCACCCGCGATGGCGACCGATTTCACCGCGACCGGCACGTTCAGCGACGGGACCACGCGCTACGTCCGCATTTCGACCGGCGACGTCGATGGCGACGGAGTGAGCGACGACGGGGTGATCAAGCTGGTCTGCAGCGGCGGATCGATCAGCAGCGCGTCCATCTATGCGCCGCGCGACGCGGCGACCGGCCAGGCGTCGGGCAGGCGGATGCACAAGCCGTTCGTGTTCACGAAGGAGTTGGACGTCAGTTCGAAAGACGCGACGCCCATGAAAGGTACCTACGACCTCAAGTCCGGGACGAAGCGCGGCACGCCCGGCACCGCAAGCTGGGATCTCGCGACCAACAAGGGCGGGCGCAGCAACAAGACGATGGCGATGGACGACTGGAGCGAAATCACTGTCACCAAGCTCGACCAGGTTTGCGCAGCTGGCACGATATCGAGCCTCGTCAGCAATCCGGCTTTCCATAGCTCTGGCATGAGCGGAACGATGCCGTCCGCCGAACGAACCGAAGGCGGTGCACTGCCGGCCGTCAAGAAATAGGCATTCGCCCGGCAGTTCGACGATCTTCGCAAGCGGCTCGTCCAACGCACGCACCCCTTGCGGCCATCCCCGGGAAAGGATTACTCCAACCTTCCCATTTTGCGTAAATGTCTATTTTTCAGAAGCTTATACAGCACGACCTGTCGCCTAGTCGACATTGGGCACGACGGATGGTCAGCGGGCTGCGCAGGGCGGTTGAACCCGCCTTCAGCCTTCGCTACAGCGCCCTCGCCGCGCGCGGGTCTGGAGACGTGGGTGAGTGGCTGAAACCAGCGGTTTGCTAAACCGCCGTACGGGGTTTACTCGTACCGAGGGTTCGAATCCCTCCGTCTCCGCCATTCCGCCGGCACCC
>JBKJMA010000106.1:0-2785 GCA_046596505.1 Sphingomicrobium sp. | reverse complement strand
CGACCATGACCTGGAACTGGTCGCAATCAATGACCTTGCCGACGCCAAGTCGAACGCGATGCTGTTCAAGCGCGACAGCGTCCACGGCCCCTTCCCGGGGACGGTCGAGGCCGACGGCAACGACATCATCGTCAACGGCAAACGCATCCACGTTACCGCCGAGCGCGACCCGGCGAAATTGCCCCACGCCGCCAACGGCATCGACATCGCGTTGGAATGCACCGGCTTCTTCACCGATCAGGCGGGCGGGCAGAAGCACCTCGATGCGGGCGCCAAGCGCGTGCTCATCTCGGCCCCGGCGAAGGGTGCCGACCTGACCGTCGTGTTCGGGGTCAATCATGACAAGCTGACGCCCGAGCACCGGATCGTGTCGAACGCGTCGTGCACGACCAACTGCCTCGCGCCCGTCGCCAAGGTGCTCAACGATGCGATCGGGATCGAGCGCGGGCTGATGACGACGATCCACAGCTACACCAACGACCAGAAGATCCTCGACCAGATCCATCCCGACATGCGCCGTGCGCGGGCGGCGGCGATGAACATCATCCCGACGACGACCGGTGCGGCGCGGGCGGTGGGCGAGGTGCTGCCCGAGCTCAAGGGCAAGCTCGACGGGTCGGCGATCCGCGTTCCAACACCCAACGTCAGCCTGATCGACCTGACTTTCACCCCCAAGCGCGACACGACGCTCGAGGAGGTCAACCGGGTGCTCAAGGCGGCGGCGGATGCCGGGCCATTGAAGGGCATCCTCGCCTACACCGACGAGCCGCTGGTTTCGATCGACCTCAATCACAATCCGGCGAGCTCGACCGTCGACAGCCTCGAGACCGCGGTACTCGAAGGCAAGCTGGTGCGGGTGGTCAGCTGGTACGACAATGAATGGGGTTTCTCGAACCGCATGGTCGATACCGCCGGCGCGATGGCCAAGCTCGGCTAGCCAGCCATGACCCGTATCCTGCTTCGCCCGACCGGGTTCGTCGATTCTCCGTTCGGGCATGACGCCAAGGTCGCGCGGCTGGCGGGTGGGCTGAACTGGTTCGCCTTGGTCGAGATGCTGACGATCGAGGGCAATCGTCGGGTGGCGAGCGAGCTGGTCCCGGTCGAAGGGATCGAGACGCGGTTCGACGAGGCAATGGCGGCCGACTGGGCGCGGCTGACCGCCCCGCGCGCTCTGCTCCAGATGGGCGAGCGCACCATCCGCCTCGACCAGCCGCAGGTGATGGGGATCGTCAATGCGACCCCCGACAGCTTTTCGGGCGACGGCCACGCCAACGATAGCGCCGAAGCCGCCGAGGCCGGCGCGACGATGGCCGGGCAGGGGGCGGCGATCCTCGATGTCGGCGGCGAAAGTACGCGCCCCGGTGCCAAGACCGTCTGGGAGGGCGACGAGATCGAGCGGGTTGTTCGCGTCATCCGCCAACTCGCGGCGGGCGGCGCGGCGGTGTCGATCGATACGCGCAAGGCGGCGGTAGTTGAGGCGGCGCTGGCGGCGGGCGCGCGGCTGGTCAACGACGTATCGGGATTGACCTACGATGAGCGAATGGCCGGCGTGATCGCGGCTGCTGGCGTGCCGGTCGTGCTGATGCACCATCAGGGCGACCCCGCGTCGATGCAGGACGACCCACGCTACGACGATGTGCTGGTCGAGGTTTATCTGTGGCTCGAGGAGAGGATCGCGGCGGCCGCGGCGGCGGGGATCGCTCGCGACAGGATCCTGATCGACCCGGGGTTCGGCTTCGGCAAGTCGGTCGCGCACAACCTGGAACTGATGAACGGTCTCGCGCTGTTCCACGGCCTTGGATGCCCGCTGGTCCTTGGCGCAAGCCGCAAGCGCACCATCGGCGCGCTGTCGAACGAAGCCCCCGCCGACCAGCGCCTCGCCGGAAGCCTCGCCTTTGCCCTGAAAGCCGCCGACCAGGGCGCGCAGTTGCTACGCGTCCACGACGTCCCCGAAACCGTCCAGGCTCTCCGCATCTGGCGCGGCCTCCGCGACCAGGCCCTCACGCCAAGGCGATAACGGACGAGGGTGTTCGCCGAGAAGACTGCTTTCGTCCAAAAACAGACATTAGCTTCAATGCTGGATAGGTCCGTTGCTTTGCTGCACGCGCGCAAAGAGGCGGGAGGTCTTACTCCCGCCCCATTTTCTTAGTTCATTAGGTTAAATGGTTTCGAGGTGCACCGCGCATGGCTTTTTGTCGCTGTTGGTGCCGATTTGATAGGACAGGCGCTGGCCGGCCTTGGGCGGAGTCGCCTTGTTGTCCCAGGCAAACGCGCTTTTCTCGAAGCTGAGATTATCGCCGCCAGTTTCCGGCTTGATCGAGCCTCTCCCCTGGTCGACGTCAAACGAATTGACTGTGCCAAAGAGTTTCATGTTGAGTTCCTTTGTTTCCAGGCGCCAGAATTGGACCCTGTCGGCTAGGAGACGTCAAAGATAGGAGGAAGGTGCGGCTTAGCGCCCAAGACCGTCGATTTCGACTGGTAGCCAACGTATAACGCTTTGAGCCAAATTACGTTGCGGCGAAGCTTGCTTTCTAGCTTCCACTCGACCCGCTTATTGCTCCGATGGGGCCGTCCTGGCCCAGATCCATGAGGCACGATTGACTTGTACCATTGCGGCCGCGCAAATCGGAATAACGGGTTTTACGATTGCCCCGAGAGAACGCCCGCTTTCTACCAATTGGGGACGTTCGATTTTACTGTCCTACAGCGCGTCGATCATGGCATCGCGGTGATGGCGGTTTGGTGCCGCCGATTGCGGTCGGGGAGAGTTGAAAAAGCAAGACGT
>JBKJMA010000265.1:0-4869 GCA_046596505.1 Sphingomicrobium sp. | reverse complement strand
GTCATAGCCGCCGGTGTAGAGGCTGATCTTGCCGCCTTCGAGGTGGAGGATCGTGTCGACGACATTGTTGAGCAGGTCGCGCTCGTGACTGATCACCACCAGCGTGCCCGGATAGGACTTCAGGAAATTCTCGAGCCACAGCGTCGCCTCGAGGTCGAGGTGGTTCGACGGCTCGTCGAGCAGCAATATGTCGGGCTCGGAAAACAGCAGCGAGGCGAGCGCCACGCGCATCTTCCACCCGCCCGAATAGCTATCGAGCGGTTGGCCCTGCATTTCCTCATCGAACCCGAGCCCGAGCAGGATCCGCGCCGCGCGGGCGTCGGCGGTATAGGCGTCGATCGCCAACAGCCGCTCATAGACATGGCCGAGCCGATCGGGATCGTGGCAGCTTTCGGCCTCGGCCATCAGCGCGGCGCGCTCGGTGTCTGCGGCCAGCACCGTTTCGAACGGCGTGCGCTCACCCGACGGCGCATCCTGCGCGATATAGCCAAGGCGCGTCTTGCGCGGCATCTCGATCTCGCCCTCGTCGGGGTCGAGCTGGCCGATCATCACCTTCATCAGGGTCGACTTGCCAGCGCCATTGCGGCCGATCAACCCGACCCGCGCGCCCGGCGGAATCGGAGCGGTGGCGCGGTCGAGGATCGTGCGCCCGCCAAGGCGTACCGTGATTCCGTTGATGTTGAGCATGCGGCGTCCCTAGCAGGGAAAGACGACAAAGTTAAGGCGGTCTAATCGCGTCCCAGCGCCGCCCGCGCCGCGCGCCACTTGTCGCCGAGCATGTCGTCAAGCGCGACCGGGTCGAACGGGTCGAGCCCCGATCCCGGGTAAAGACAATATTCGCCGAACAATGGCTGGCCGGGAACGTCGTAGAAATCGACGCGGACAAAGTCGTGGCCTTGGCCAAGCGCTTCGGCCGCGATGATCATCGCCTCGAGCCCGACCGGCGGCGGGCAATCCTCGCCGTTCGACAGGCGATTCCACCGGGGGTCGTACTGGACCCAGCGATGGTTGCTCATCCGCCCGGTGTGGACCTGCACGACTTCGGCCGAACCGCCGAACACATAGACCTTATAATCGTTCGGGGGCTCGTCGCCCGTGCCGATGAATGGCTCGACGATGAGACCGGGCCGGGCATGCGAATAAAGCCACTCGTCGAGCCAACCGCCATAGTTCTTGCCGGTCCAGGTCCGGGTGCGGGCGATTACGCCGGGCCAGTCGCGGGCGATGTCGCGGACGATGGCATACTGGTTGCAGCCGTGACTCGCCTTGATCACGAACGGGGTCGGCCATGACGGCGTTTCGGGCGCCTCCTTCCCCTGCCACAGGGTCGGCACGACCCACTCGGCTCCGAGCCGCCCAGCGACCAGCGCCTTCGACGCGATCTTGTCGGTCATCGCCGCGAGGTACAGGCTGCGCTCATTGAGCTTGCGCCACTGGACCCACTCGGTAAAACTGCGCGGCGCGTCGAGGTCGGGCAGCCGGCCGTGCCGCCACCAATAGGTCAGCCGGATGCGCAGCCGGGCAAGCCAGCCACCCCGACTGATCCGCGCTTCGTCGAGCATGACGCGAGCGAAGACGGTCGCCATCAATCTACTCGGTAGTGGATCGGCTTGAAGCTACCGTTGTTCGACTGCAGCGCCGAACAGGCGGTCAGCCCGATGAGGAGGTCCATCGCGGCCCGAAATACGATCCGGTCGCCGGCCTTGCTTAGCGGCGGCTCGACCGTCAGCGCGCCAGTCTTTCCATCGACCGGCACGTTCATGAAGCAGTTGAACGCGGTCGGAATCATGTCGGCGGTTACACCAAGGGGCGCGAGCGCCGCAGCGAGGTTGCCGAAGCATCCCCGGTGTGGGTCGGTGTCGCCGTAGATGATCCGGAACGTGTCTTTCGAGCAGGGAGTCAGCAGGAAATCATGCCGTCCCACGTCATCCGCGACAATGTCGAGCATGACGTTGCTGCGGTTGGAATAGAGCGGGTCGCCGGTGGTCAGGTAGATCCTGCTGGCATAATCGAGCGTGCGCCCGCCCGAGATGACCTCGCCGATGTCGTGGCGATTGAAAGCGAGCAGATCGGCGACCTGCTGGCCAAGCGGGTCGATGACGGTGAGGGTCTGCCCCTTGTCGAGAGTGAAGGCCACGCCGGTGCGCGGCGCAATTTCAATCGTCATTCGACACCCGATCAAAGGCGAACGCCGATTGATCATTGTCGCCCGACCGGCCGCTGAACGGGCATCGCCAATCGGCCCCGACCGCGCGTCCGCTATACTGCCGCGCCGACGAAATTGTCCCGTGGTCGGCGAGCATCGGGTTGGGCGTCCCGGCCAGGGCCAGGTCGCGGTCGATGATTGTGTCGCGCAGCATGTCGTAGCGACCGTCGACGCGCAGTTGCTCGAACTGGTCGTGGAGGTTGAACACCATCGCCGGCGCCTCGAACCGCCGCGCCGGGCGACTGGCATGTGGGTGGAGCCCGACGACGAAAAACGCCTCGCCGCCGAAGCTCATTGCGAAATGCGGATCGCCGGGATCGTGCGACACGCGCGGGTCGGCGGGCTGGCCAAGCCATTCGTCCTTGTCGGTCAGTGACTGGAGACGCTTCCACAGTTGCGCTTCGAAGCCGGCCTCGTCGTCGGGCGTGCCGCTTTCAAACAGCACGACGAGCGACTGGAACAGCGCGGGCTCGGCGCGATAGCTTTTCGCAAGCTCGAGCAGCGACGGGAGAATGCGCAGATCGTCCCACGCCGAGCGGAAATCGCGCGCGACGACGAACCGCATCCCGTCACGATTAAGCGCCGCCTTGGCCCCGACACAAGGGAACCCGGCATCGCCGATGAAGCGGCGAAACCGCTCGGCGAGCGGATGGTCGAGATCATTGGCGGGACAGAGCATCGCCCGCAGAAACGGCGCATCCGACGAAAAGGTTGCGATTCAGGTGGTGATTTCGTGCCGACGGCGGCTCATGACGAGTCCGATTGGCAGCACGATCGCGATCGCCCCGATAATGAACAGCCCGCTTTTCGGGTCGGCGATAACAAAGCCGCTCAGCAGCCCGGCGTCGAGCACTATCGCCAGCGCCGGCAACCACGGATACAGCCGCGCACGCCACGGCCTGCCCAAGTCGGGCCGGTCGCGCCTGAGCTTGAACAGGGACAATTCCACGACCAGCATCGGCACGATACCGAGCGCCGCCATGATCACGAATACCGTTTCGAAGCTTCCGGTGAGAACCAGCCCAAGCGCCGCGATGAAGGTCATCGCCAACGCAACCCAGGGCGACCCGCCGCGATTGACCCGGCCGGCGACCGAAGGAAATAAACGGTCTTCGGCCAAGGCGTAAAGAACCCGCGACGCAACCATCACGCTGGCATTGCAGCAAGTGATCACGATCAACGCCGCGCCGGCCGCGACCAGCTTGACCGCGTCGGGGCCGAGCAGCGGCGTCAGTGCATCGGCGATCGGCAGCTTGGAATGACGAAGCTGGGCCAGGGACAAGGCATGGTTCAGCGCGAAGGTGACGAGGATGAAGAGCAGGCCCGTGGTAATGATGGTGGTAAAAATAGCGCGCGGAATATTGCGCCCGGGATCGACGTCTTCACCGCCAAAATAGGCGCCATTGGGCCAGCCAGCGTAAGCACCGATGATCGTCTGGTAAGCGATCACCAACGCTGCGAAGCCAAATGGAGCGGTCGTCACCGCAGCCGACAAGTCTGACTTCGCCACCGGCGGCGGCGCGGGCACGGCGACGAAGATCAACGCGACGACGCCCAGCAGAAACAATGTCTTGAGCGCGCTTCCGACTAGCTGCGATCGCTCGCCCTCGCGCACGCCAAGCGCATTGAGACCGACGACAGCGGTCAGCACGGCTACCGCGATCACCATCTTGTTGGTCGCGAGACCGGGAAAGATCAGCGCCAGGAATTCCCCCCCGAGCAGGGCCAGCGAGGCGATGGAGGCGACGTTGCCGAGCCAGTCGGTCCACCCGACGAGCAGCCCGCCGGGCTCACCGAACGCCTCGCGCGCTGGGATTATCTGCCCGCCCGACTTGGGCCACAGCGTCATCACCTCGCAGACGACATTTGCCTGGATCAGTGAGTGAATTCCGACCGCGATCCACAACAACAACGCGATGCTCGTATCGGGCACCGCGTCGAGCACCGTCGCGGGGGTGCGCAATATGCCTCCGCCAATGACCGACCCAAGCCCGACCGAAAGCGCGAACGCCGGGCCGAGCACGCGCAGGAGATGGCCCGCCGGTTGCTGCCCCTGCCCCTGCCCCGCCATCGCCGCTTCCCCCTCACGCCGTCGACCCAAGCTGCACGGCTATCCGACAATTGTCGAGCCGCCAGTCCGCCGCTAGGGGGACGTCATGAATGTCCTCGTTACCGGCGCCGCCGGCTTTATCGGCTCGTCCGTTGCCCGCCGCCTGATGGAGCGCGGCGACCGCGTTGTCGGGATCGACAACCTCAATGACTATTATTCGGTCCAGCTGAAGGAGGACCGCCTCGCCGGGTTGGTGCGCCACTTCGGCAATGCCTTCGCCTTCGAAAAAGTCGATTTCGCCGACAATGCCGCGTTGACCGACTTCGCCCGCCGCCACGACTTCGACCGCATCGTCCACCTCGGCGCGCAGGCCGGGGTTCGCTATTCGATCGAGAACCCATCCGCTTACATCCAGGCCAACCTCGTCGGTCACGCCAACATGCTCGAGCTCGCCCGCCAGCGCCAGTCGAGCCATATGGTCTACGCCTCCTCCTCATCGGTCTACGGCGGCAACAAATCCCTGCCGTTCCGGGTCGAGGACCGCGTCGACCACCCGCTGTCGCTCTATGCCGCGACTAAGAAGGCCGACGAGCTGATCAGCGAAAGCTATGCC
>JBKJMA010000236.1:0-4603 GCA_046596505.1 Sphingomicrobium sp. | reverse complement strand
CGGGATGGTGCCGTTCAAGAACGTCTTCACCGGGCTCGAAACCCGCCCCTATGTCACCGCGACCAGCAGCCAGAAATGCGTCCGCGCCGGGGGGAAGCACAACGATCTCGACAATGTCGGCTACACTGCGCGCCACCATACTTTCTTCGAGATGCTCGGCAATTTCTCGTTCGGCGACTATTTCAAGGAGCAGGCAATTCACCACGCCTGGACCTTGCTGACCAAGGAGTGGGGTCTCGACCCGGACCGCCTCACCATCACCGTCTACCACACCGACGACGAGGCCGCCGCGTTGTGGAAGCGCATCGCCGGCCTCCCCGACAACCGCATCATCCGCATCGCGACCAAGGATAATTTCTGGGCGATGGGCGACGATGGCCCGTCTGGTCCGTGCTCGGAAATCTTCTACGATCATGGCGACCATATTCCCGGCGGCCCCCCGGGCAGCCCCGACGAAGACGGCGACCGCTTCGTCGAGATCTGGAATCTCGTCTTCATGCAATATGAACAGGTCGGCGGCGAGATCGTTTCCGACTTGCCCAAGCCTTCGATCGACACCGGCATGGGGCTTGAACGCATCGCCGCGGTCATGCAGGGCGTCCACGACAATTACGACACCGACACCTTCAAGGCGCTGATCGCTGCAAGCGAGGCCCTGACCAAAACCCGCGCCGAAGGTGACCAGAAAGCCAGTCACCGCGTTATCGCCGACCACCTCCGCGCCGCGGGCTTCCTCGTCGCCGACGGCGTCCTCCCCGCCAACGAGGGTCGCGGCTATGTCGTGCGCCGGATCATGCGCCGCGCCATGCGCCACGCGCACCTGCTTGGCGCCGTCGACCCACTGATGCACCGCCTCGTCCCCGCGCTTGTCACCGAGATGGGCGGAGCCTACCCTGACCTCGTCCGCGCCCAACCCTTGATCGAGGCGACGCTGGCGCAGGAAGAAGTCCAGTTCCGCCGCACGCTCAGCAACGGCCTGCGCTTGCTCGACGACGCCACCGGCAGCATGGCGACCGGCGACACGCTCTCCGGCGCGACCGCGTTCAAGCTCTACGACACGTTCGGCTTCCCCTACGATCTGACCGAGGACGCCCTACGCGCGCGCGGCCTCGCCGTCGACCGCGCCGGCTTCGACGAAGCCATGGCCGCGCAGAAAGCCGCCGCGCGCGCCGCTTGGAAAGGCTCGGGCGCTAAGGCCTCCGACGAGGTCTGGTTCGACATCGCCGAAAAAGAAGGCCCAACCGAATTCACCGGCTATTCGGGCCACGAAGGCGAAGGCATCGTCCTCGCACTGGTCAAGGACGGCGCTCGCGTCGAGCAGGGCGGCGAAGGCGAGGATGTCACCATCATCCTCAACCAGACCCCTTTCTATGGCGAGAGCGGGGGCCAGGTCGGCGACGCCGGAAAGCTGAGCGCGCTAAATGGCTTCACCGCCATCGTTGACGACACGTCGAAACCGCTCGGCAAGCTTCACGCGCTCCACGCCAAGATTGCGGTCGGCTCGGTCAAGCTCGGCGACACCCTCCAGCAATCGGTCGATGTCGAGCGCCGGTCGCAGGTCCGCGCCAACCACAGCGCCACCCATTTGCTCCACGCCGCGCTGCGCCACCGCCTCGGCGGCCATGTCACGCAAAAGGGCAGCCTCGTCGCTGCCGACCGCCTCCGCTTCGACTTCGCCCACAACGCCGCGCTGACCCCCGCCGACATCGCCGCAGTCGAAAGCGAAGTGAACGCCCACATCCGCCACAACCAGCCCGTCACCACCCGCCTGATGACCCCCGACGACGCGATTGCAGCGGGAGCGATGGCGCTGTTCGGCGAGAAATATGGCGACGAAGTTCGCGTGCTCAGCATGGGGCAGGGCGAGGACGCCTCCTATTCGACCGAGCTTTGCGGCGGCACCCACGTCAATGCGCTCGGCGACATCGCCATCTTCAAAATCACCGCCGAATCTGCCGTCTCGTCCGGCATCCGTCGCATCGAAGCCCTGACCGGCGAGCCCGCCCGCCTGTGGCTAAACGACCGCGACGCCCGCCTCCGCGAAGCCGCCGCCACCCTCAAAGCCAGCCCCGACGAAGTCCCCGCACGCATCGCTGCGCTGGTCGAGAGCACTAAACGTCTTGAGCGCGAACTGACGCAGGCTCGCCGCACTATTGCGATGAACGGGGTGAGCGAAGCGACCGGAACTGCTGCTGGATCAAGCACACTTAGTGCGGCCGCAACGGAGAGCGTCGCCGGCCATCCTTTCATCGGCCAGATCGTCGATGGTCTCGACCCCAAAGCGCTCCGCTCCGAAGTCGACGCCATGCGCGCCCGGCTCGGCGCCCCCGGTATCGCCGCGCTGATCGCCACGAACGACGGCCGCGCCAGCGTCGCCGTCGGGGTCAGCGATGGCTTCCCCGTCTCCGCCGTCGACCTCGTCAAGGCCGCCGTCGCCGCATTGGGCGGGCAGGGCGGGGGAGGTCGCCCCGACATGGCCCAAGGCGGCGGCCCCGACGGTGCGAAAGCGGTACAAGCCCTCGAAGCGATCAAGGAAGCGCTCGCGAAGGTTTCCGCTTAGGTCCTCGCTCTGCTCATTTGGCAAGGGGCGGACACGCAAAGTCGCCGTCCAGGGCCGGCTCTTTCCAGGCCTAAAATTCGGTACGATGCTGCGGCGATGAAGCGCGCGCGCCTTTTACGATGGGCCGTAGGGGCCTCGGCGGCGATCGCGCTGGCACTTGGCGTGGGCGCGGTCGGCCACGGCGAACCCGCAGCGGTCCTGCACGAAGACCGCTCGTTCGGCTTGATGCAGCCGGTCGAGATTGCTGGCTATTCGGGCGACGCAATGGAGCCCTTCCTCGCTTGGGACGGCCGCTGGCTGCTGTTCAACAGGCGCAACGGTCCGCGTGACCAGACCGATCTGATGGTCGCGCGGCGCATCGATGATCGGCATTTTGCCTTCGTCGGGCCGCCCGCCGTGGCTAATAGCGCCGCGCTCGAAGGCGTGCCCAGCGTCGACCGCGCGGGCCACCTGTTCCTTGTTTCCACCCGCGAATTTGAACACAGTTCGCGCGCAATCGAGCCTGACTTCCTCTGGCGTCCCCGAGGGCGCATGATGGCCCCATGACGTCACGCGCCTCATCGCTTCTCATCGTCGGCGGTGGGCCGGCCGGGATGCTTGCCGGCCTGCTGTTCGCCCGCGCCGGCGTCCCTGTCCGAGTGCTCGAGAAGCATGCCGACTTCTTCCGAGATTTTCGCGGTGACACGGTCCACCCCTCGACGATGGAGATTCTCGACCAGCTCGGGATGCTCGAGCGCTTCCTCGCCCGCCCGCATCAGCGGCTGAACCGAGGTGTGATCCGCCTCGCCGGCCGAGACTGGACGATCGGCGACATGTCGCACTTGCGCACCCCGGCGCCGTTCATCGCGATAATGCCGCAGTGGGACTTCCTCGATTTCCTCCGCGACGAGGCCGCCGCGTTCCCCGGCTTCGCGCTCGAGATGAACGCCGCGGTCATTGGCTTCACCGAGGAGGCCGGCCGCACAACCGGCGTTACCCTCGCCGACGGCCGCGCGCTCATGGCCGACCTTGTCATTGCCGCCGACGGCCGCTCCTCACTCGCCCGCCGCTTGCTCCCGCTCGAGGAGCTTGGCGCGCCGATGGATGTCTTCTGGTTCAGGATCGACCAGACCAACAACCCCGGCGGTGCGCTGCGCGGCTCGATCGAGGCTGGGCGAATGGTCGTCCTGATCGACCGCCGCAGCTACTGGCAGGTCGCCTACCTCGTTCCCAAGGGCGGCGCCGATGCGGTCAAGGCCAAAGGCGTCGAGTGGATCGCCGGCCAGGTCGCCGCTGCCTTCCCGGACCTGACCTTTCCACCCAACGCGCTCGATTCCCTCGATGACCTTCACTTGCTGACCGTCGCGCTCGACCGGCTGACGTGCTGGCACCGTCCGGGCCTGCTCGCCATCGGTGACGCGGCCCACGCCATGTCGCCGATCGGTGGTATCGGCATCAACCTCGCCATTCAGGACGCAGTTGCCGCTGCTAACGCCCTCGCCGGCCCGATGGCGAGAGGCGAACCGATCGACGGCCTGCTCGACAAGGTTCAAGCCCGCCGCGTCTTTCCGACCCGCCTGATCCAATCTGCTCAGAAGCTCGCCCAGGACGCGATCATCGGCCGCGTCCTCGGCGGGGGGGCAATTACCCGCGCGCCGTTGGCGATCCGCTTGCTCGACCGCTTCCCGCTTCTCCGCCGTATCCCGGGCCGCCTGATCGGCCTCGGCATTCGACGCGAGCACGTCACCTCCGGCACCGCATGACGAAGGATTAGCGATTTCGCTTTCCTACAGCTACTGAAAGGGAATATAGGCTATTTCAGTTGCTTCCCGTCGTCTCTGCAGAATGACTCGAAGCCGGAGAATGCAATTCAGGGCTGACCTTGGCCTGACTTTCCAAGCCGGCTTCTACGGCGCCTGAGCCATTTCGGTCTCGAGGTTGGCCCGAATCGCCTCGAAGAATTGCTCGGTCGTCATCCATGCCTGGTCGGGCCCCACCAAAATGGCGAGATCCTTGGTCATTGCGCCCTGCTCGACCGTCTCGACGCACACCCGCTCGAGTGTT
>JBKJMA010000164.1:0-6684 GCA_046596505.1 Sphingomicrobium sp. | reverse complement strand
AGCAAAAGTACGGCGCGCAGATCAGCTGGGCCGATCTGTTCATTCTGGCGGGCAACGTCGCGATCGAATCGATGGGCGGGCCGGTGTTCGGCTTCGGCGGCGGCCGCAAGGACGTCTATGAGGCCGAGCGCGACATTTATTGGGGCGCCGAAGAACTGTGGGTCAGCGAAGGCGCGGAAACGCGGATCCAGCCCGACAAGCAGATGGAGCTGGAAAACCCGCTGGCGGCGATCCAGATGGGGCTGATCTACGTCAATCCCGAAGGCCCCGGCGGCAACCCCGACGCGCTGCAATCCGCGCGCGATATCAAGCTCACGTTCGAGCGCATGGCGATGAACCACGAAGAGACCGTGGCGCTGACCGCCGGCGGGCATACCTTCGGCAAGGCGCATGGCGCGGGCGATGCGGGCCTGGTCGGGGTGCCGCCCGAAGGCGCGGACATCGCGCTGCAGGGGCTGGGCTGGACCAGCAGCCACGAGACCGGGATCGGCCAGCACGCCATCACCAGCGGGATCGAGGGGGCGTGCGCGCCGATGCCGGTCTCGAACGTGCTGCTCCAGCCGAGCCCCTGCAGCGCCATGTCCGCACCCTCGGGCGCATCGCCGACCAGGCTCGCATCGCCCGCGCCATGCGCCTTGCCGAAGGTATGCCCGCCGGCGGTCAGCGCGACCGTCTCCTCATGGTTCATCGCCATCCGTTCGAAGGTGATCTTGATGTCGCGCGCCGACTGAAGCGGGTCAGGGTTACCGCCGGGCCCCTCGGGATTGACGTAAATCAACCCCATCTGGATCGCGGCGAGCGGATTTTCGAGCTCCATCTCGCGATCGGGCTGGATCCGGGTTTCCTCGGCATCGACCCATTTCGACTCGGCGCCCCAGTAAATGTCGCGCTCGGGCTCGAATACGTCCTTGCGACCGCCGCCAAAGCCGAACACCGGTCCACCCATTGATTCGATCGCGACATTACCGGCCAGAATGAACAGATCGGCCCAGCTGATCTGCTTGCCGTACTTCTGTTTGACCGGCCACAGCAGGCGGCGCGCCTTGTCGAGATTGCCGTTGTCCGGCCAGCTGTTGAGCGGGGCGAAGCGCTGCTGTCCGCTATTGGCCCCGCCGCGCCCGTCGGCGGTACGATAAGTCCCTGCGGCATGCCAGGACATGCGGATGAAAAAAGGCCCATAATTACCATAATCGGCGGGCCACCACGGCTTGCTTTCAGTCATCAGCGCGACGAGGTCGCTTTTGAGCGCCTGGTAATCGAGTGACTTGAAGGCTTCGGCATAATCAAAGTCCGCGCCCATCGGGTCGGGCGATCCGCCACTCTGGCTAAGCACGTCAAGCGGGAGCTGGTCGGGCCACCAATCATTGTTGGTACGGCCAAGCAGCGCGCGCGAGGTGTGCGCGCTCATCGGGCAGCCGCCACTGATATCGCCAGTCTTCATGTCCATGATGAGTCCTCTCAAGATCGATGCTGGAATTTGGCTAGGCCCGTGCGCCGAGCTATCAAAGCGATTAAACTTGGTCAGCACGAACGGAAAAATCGATCAGTCGAAATGCCGCATCCCAGTCCTCAGATAATCCCAGCCGGTGATCAGCGTCAGCGTTGCGGCCACCCACAGGCAAACGAGACCGACGCCGTGCACCCACGGCATGTGTGGCACCGCACCGCCAAGAATCAGCGCGCCGAGCGCAATGATCTGGAAGGTCGTCTTCCACTTGGCCAGCTGGCTGACGGGCATCGAGACTTGCAAGCTGGCCAGATATTCGCGCAAGCCGGAGACGATGATCTCGCGCAACAGGATGACTAGCGCGGCGATGATGTGGAGCCCGGCGATCTCGGGAATCGGGTTCTCCTTGCGGCTCGAGATCAGCATTATCAGGACCGCCGCGATCATGATCTTGTCGGCGATCGGGTCGAGAAATTGTCCGAGCCGGCTGATCTGTCCTTTCGCGCGTGCAACATAGCCGTCGAAATAATCGGTCAGCCCGACGATGCAGTAGAGCACGAAGGTGATCGCATAATCGATCGGTACCGGCCGCCACAGCAGGAACACCAGGATCGGGACCGCGAAGATGCGCGATAGCGTGAGGAGGTTGGGCAGGGTCAGCATGGTGAGCACAGTCTGATAGGCGCCACGTCGCGCGCGTCAAACCCGCCCGGCGCGGGACAGTCGTCGCAAAGCCGATTGGCTTTGTCGCCCGAGCCGCTATGGCTTGCCCCGATTGCGGCGAAGTCACTTGCCGGCAACGAGGATTTGGCGAGCGCCCGAATGCAGGACAGTCTTCACCTGCTCAAGACCCGGCGCTTCCTGCCCCTTTTCGCGACCCAGTTTCTCGGCGCGTTCAACGACAACCTGTTCCGCACCTCGATGGTGCTGCTGGTGATTTACGGCATTTACGGCGACCCACAGCAGGAGGCGACGTTCAGCGCGGTCGCCGGCGGGCTGTTCATCCTGCCCTTCTTCCTGCTCTCGGCGCTCGCCGGTCAGTTGGCGGATTCGATCGACAAGGCGCGCATCATCCGCATCGTCAAGACGGCCGAAATATTGATCATGATCGTCGGCGCGGCTGGCCTGTTGCTTCACAACGTGCCGCTGCTGCTCGTCGCGCTGGCCGCGATGGGGGTCCATTCGACTTTTTTCGGGCCGATCAAATATGCCGTGCTGCCGCAGCATCTCGAGGACAGCGAAGTGCTCGGCGGCACCGGCTTGGTCGAAGCCGGGACTTACGTCGCGATCCTCGGCGGGACGTTGCTCGGCGGGGTGTTGGTCTACCAGCATGCCGACGGCTTCCACGTCGCTCGCGCTGCAGTCGCAGTAATTCTCGTCGCGTTGATCGGTCGCTGGGTCGGCGGGATGGTGCCCCCAGCGCCGCCTCAAGCCGACGCGCCGCCGCTCAAGATGGACTGGCACATCATCCGCGCCTCCGTCACGTTGGTCAATGCGACGCTCCACATCCGCCGCCTGTTCATCGCCATCCTCGCGATCAGTTTCTTCTGGGCGATGGGGGCAGTGCTCGCGGCGCAGTTCCCGCCGCTGGTCAAGAACGGGCTCGGGTCGGACCAACATGTCGCGACGCTGTTCCTCGCGGTATTCTCGATTGGCGTCGCACTCGGCTCGGTTGCGGTCAACCGACTGCTCGGAGGACATGTCTCGGCCCGTTACGCGCCCGTGTCGGCACTAGGCATGGGATTGTTCGTCCTCGACCTGTATCGCCGGGTGAAGTGGTGGCCAGAGATCGCGCCGGGTGAAAAGTTGCGCGGTCTCTCGGCGTTCCTTGCGCTTCCAAACAGCTGGGCTGTGGTGCTCGACCTACTCGGGGTCGCCATCGCCGGCGGGATGTTCGTCGTGCCGCTCTACGCCTTCCTGACGACAACCGTCGCCAAGTCGGAAACCGCTCGCACGGTCGCCGCGAACAACATCGTCAATTCGGGCTTCATGGTGCTGGCGACGTTGATCCTGACGCTCGCCGTCCAGCTCGGCGTGACAGTGGCCGACAGTTTGCTGATCGTCGCCATCGCCAGTGTCGTCGCCGCCTGGCTCGGCTGGCTTTTGCACAAGGCCTGCGACTGACGGATCAGCCCAAGTAGATCACGACGAACAGGAAGCCGCCGAGGAAGGTCGTCGCAAACAGCCGAAGATCGTCGATCATTTCCTGAGACGGTTTCTTGTCCTCGATCAAGTCAAGCAAGAACGTCCGCCCGCGGCCGAAGAGGCGGGGATCGAGGGCGATGATCGACTGCATCAGGCGCATGCCACTTTCTTAACGCCGCTTTTACCATGTCTTCAACGCCAAAATCGGGGCTCGCGGCCCCTCTGTCCCACGCCGGGACGAAGCGCGACTCACAAGCGTCATCGCGGCAACAACCAAGGCCCGGAGGAAGAAATTTGGATTGAGGGAAGTGCGGGCGCCAAGGATCGTCCATTCGCCGCTCAGGGATCCCGTCCTGCGCCGGGATGACGTCAGCCGGCGGCCTTGGTCGGCCCGGCGCTCACCACCGGTACCCCGTGATTCTTTCGCGCGCGCACCATTTCGCCCGCCCGCTCGGCGGACATCGGCTTGCCGAAGTACCAGCCCTGGCCGACAGCGCAGCCCATCGCCAGCACTGCTGCATGGGTTGACGCATCCTCGATCCCCTCGACCGTCACCGGCACGTCGAGCGCGGTCGCCAGGGTCGTCACTGCGCGGACGATCGCCGCACTCTGGCGGTCGCGCTGGATCGTCGCGATGAAGCTTCGGTCGATCTTGATCACGTCGAACGGCAGCGTGCGCAGGTGGGACAACGACGAGAAGCCAGTTCCGAAATCGTCGAGCGCCAGCCTGATTCCTTGATTCTTTAGGCTGGTGACGATCGTCCGCGCTTGGTCGATGTCGTTGAACAGCGAGCTTTCGGTGATCTCGACCACCAGACGGTTTGCCGGGAAGCCCGTCTCGCGCAGGAGCCGGACGATCTTCTGCGCCAGCCATGGATCGCCAAGCATCGTTGGCGACACATTGACCGACAGGTTGATCGACGCATCCCATGTCGCCGCATGGACGAACGCCGCGCGCATGACCTGCTCGGACAGGCGCCCGATTACCCCGATCTCCTCGGCCACGGGGATGAACATGTCGGGCATGATGATCCCCGATAACGTGTGGTTCCATCGCGCGAGCGCCTCGAATCCGACTAGCTCGCCAGTCTCGAGATCGATCTGCGGCTCGAAGTGCGGTTCGAACTGCTCATGCTCAAGCGCGAAGCGGATGCCCTGCTCGATCTCGCTTTGCGCCAGAAGCGCGCGTTCCATGCCCGCGTCGAACCACACCGGCCGCGCCGAGCGGCTGCTCTTGGCATGGTCGAGCGCGATGTCGGCGCGGCGCAGCAGCTCGGCAACCGCGACCGGCCCCGCCTCCGCCATCGCGATGCCGACAAACACGCCGACCTGGATATGCTTGTCCTCCACTTGATACGGTTTGCTGATCGCGCGGATGAGTGCTTCGCCGATAATCTCGACGGCCGGCCGGTCGCCCAAGCTTCGGACCATTGCGAGCGCGAACTCGTCGCCGCTCAGACGCGCCACCGCGACCTCGCGCTCGACCACCGCGAGGATCGCCGCCGCCAGCCGCCGCAGCAATTCGTCGCCGACGTCATAACCATGGCGGTCGTTAATGCCCTTGAAGCGGTGCATCTGGACCGAGATCATGACCATCCGCTCGCCGTCGCCGCGCGCGGCTCCGGCCAATACGGTGGCGCGATCGGCGAACCCCTTGCGGTTGAGCAGCCCGGTCATCGCGTCGGTCGTCGCGATCAGTGCCGCGCGATTTTCGCTTTCAGCGCGCATCTGGCTTTCATGCTGGACATCGACGTAGCGCCGCCAACCGAACAGAATCAGCGCGACGTTGAGCGCCAGCGCGGTGCTGGCGATTTGGATACCACCGTCAAATCGGTCGGTAGCGAAGCTGATCTGCTGGAAAAAGTGACTGCCGTTCCAGACCAGCAGCATCACTGCGCTGATTAGGATGCCGAGCACCAGTGCGTCCCGCTGCGCGCTCGCTACCGAGCCCGATTGAGCCATTCCACGCCGAAAGAAATCCGCCCGCTTCACCCAAAGGCTAATAACCAGACTGAATTAAGATATTCCTCCGATCTGGGTTTACAGGGCGTTGGCCATTTCTCGCTGATGAATATCCAGTTTGGTGCGGACGGCGGGACTTGAACCCGCACGCCCAAAGGGCAGAAGATTTTAAGTCTCCAGCGTCTACCGGTTCCGCCACGTCCGCATTTGCACGGGGGTTGCCCGGCACGTCGTCTGGGTCAAGCTATTCGGCGTTCACTTCGCCGAGATTTAGCCGTTCGCGCATTTCCTTGCCAGGTTTGAAATAGGGCACGCGCTTGGCCGAGACTTCGACCGGCTCACCGGTACGTGGATTGCGGCCGACGCGGGCATCGCGGCTCCGGGTCGAGAAAGCGCCGAACCCGCGCAGCTCCACGCGCCCGCCTTCGGCCAATTGCCCGGTGATCGAATCGAACAATGCGCCGACAACTTTCTCGACTTCACGCTGCGTGAGGTCGGGGAAATCGCTGCACAATTTCTGCACCAGTTCAGATCGAATCATGGTCCCCGCCCGTTAACTTCGCTTAAGCTCGGTTCCCGCCAAGCCGATACGTCTAGAGTTGTCAAAAAAAGAACGGCGGCGCAAGCCTTTCCGCCGCGCCGCCGCTCCGTGATCGGTCAGCCGCGAACGGCCGCCCGCGCTTTTTACAGACTTACTTCTTGGCGGCCTTGAGCGCCTCGCCCAGAATGTCGCCCAGCGATGCACCGCTGTCGGACGAGCCATACTGCGCAACCGCCTGCTTTTCTTCGCTGATTTGCAGCGCCTTGATCGAGAAGGTTGGCTTCTTCGAGCGATCGAAGCCGGTCACCTGCGCGTCGAACTTCTGCCCCACCTGGAAGCGCTCGGGGCGCTGCTCATCGCGGTCGCGGCCAAGATCGGTGCGCTTGATGAAGCCGGTCACGCCGTCGTCGCCGACCTGCACTTCCAGCCCACCGTCGCGAACCTCGAGCACGGTCACGGTGACCGTCTCGTTCTTGTTGACGCCCGAACCGCCCGACGTGCCAGCGCCGCCAGCGGCAACCCCGCCGCGCTCAAGCTGCTTCATGCCGAGCGGTTCGGGCGTCAACAAGAACGAGACGGTCACCGTGAC
>JBKJMA010000120.1:0-2609 GCA_046596505.1 Sphingomicrobium sp. | reverse complement strand
CGGCAACGCCGACAACCGGACATCAACCACCTGGTCATCGACCATCGCGCGGAAGGCGCCGTCCTGCGGCTTCATCTTGATGGCGATGTCGGTCTTGGCCATCAGCTTGAAGCGATTAGTCACGCCCGGCACCGCGCGCTGCGGCAGCGTCAGCATCTGCTCAAGAATGCCGCCGACCCGACCGCGGACGATGGCTCCGTCGCCGCTGGGCTCGATGTGGATGTCGCTGGCACCCGCGGCAATCGCCGACGCCACGATGCGGTTGCAGAGATCAATGACCGGAGAATCGTGGGCGGTCGACGCATTCGGTTCGTTCGGCCGCGGCACATCGGCCAGCTTGATGCGCTCGAGCAACTTGTCGATGTCGTTGGCGACGCGATACGAACGATTGAGCGCGTCGGCCAGCTGGGACCGGGTGACCACCACCATTTGCGGGCGGCGGCCCGAGGCAAACGCCACGTCGCGGTCGAGTTCATCGTTGAAGACGCTCGCCGAGGCGTAGGTGAGCGTACGATTGTCGTGGGCAATGGCCAGAATGTGGCGAGACTTCGAGACCCGTTCCGACAGCAACCGCGTCGCGGTCGGACTCGGCGGGTTCGCCTGGAGATCCACGAACGGCTTGCCCATCCATTCGGCCAGCCCCTGATACGCCCTGGCCTCGCTCAGGTAGCCCAACGCAATCACGGCATCGACCAGGGCCACGCTGTTTTTCTCGGCGTGCTGCACCACCGACGCCAAATCGGCTTCCGCCAACAGGCCCGCCAGGTAGTTCTGAAAGCCGGCGTCCGGTCGGCCGCGAAGTGAACTTGAACTCTCGTTGCCTGCCATGCTCCGATGCTACCCCTTTAGGAACGGCCGCAGTTCCGCCAAAACCTCGGCCGGCACGTCCTCCTGCAGGTTGTGGCCGCCCGGCAGCCCCTTGCCGGTGACGCTGACGCCGCGCTCCTTCCAGATTGCGAGCACGTCGTAAATGCGGCCCATCGGTCCTTTCAAACCCCACAAGGTCAGGACCGGGCACGCGATCTTCTTCGAGAGATCGGCTTCGTCGTGCTTGAGGTCGATCGACGCGCCGGCGCGGTAGTCCTCGCACAGCGCGTGGATGTTCTCGGGCTGGCTCGAGGTGCGCAGGTACTCGATCTGGACCTCGTTGGTGGCCCGTGCCTTCTGTGCCTCGTTCTGCGCCTTGATGTCGTTCTCGGGACCCGGCGCCGGCCGCACGTTGTTGAACCAGTGGAAGTACGACTGGATGAAGTCGATCGTGACGTGCGTGTAGAGGTAGTGCGTCGGAATGATGTCGAACACCGCGAGCCGCGTCACCTTGTCGGCGTGGTCGAGCGCCATCCGGTGTCCGACGCGGCCGCCGCGATCGTGTCCGACGACGGCGAACTTGTCGAAACCGAAACTCTTCATCACCTCGACCTGATCGAGGGCCATCGCGCGCTTCGAGTAGTTGACGTGGTTCTCGCCGTCCGCCGGCTTGCTGCTGTCGCCGTAGCCGCGCAGGTCGGGCACGATCACCGTGTAGTCCTTGGCTAGCTCCGGTGCAATCAACCGCATCGACACGTGGGTCTGCGGCGCGCCGTGCATCAGCAACAGCGGCGGCCCCGACCCCGCATGCACCAGGTTGATCTCAGCGCCCGACGTCTTCACGCGCGCCGCCTTGAAGCCAGGGAAGAACCGCAGCGTGTTGCCCGGATTCAGCTCCTGGGTCATCGCCGCGGGCCGGCCGCTCAGGCCGACAGTCGCAAGGGCGGCGGTCATCCGCAACAACTCACGTCGATTGATGGCGTCCATGGGCGGCATTCTAGTCCTTTAGCTGCGGATGGTTCAGGCCGACCTCGCCGAATCCAGCCGCTCCTTGATCGCGGCGAACGCCGGCGTGGGTCCCTGGTATTCCAGTTCGTCCACCGACTCGAACACCGGCACGTCCAGCCGAATGGTCGCGATCTTTCGGAACAACAGCGCTTGTTCGCGGTCCCGCTTCAGCGTGGCCGACAGCGAACCCGCTCTCACGTTGACGCCCCACGTCGTTCCGTCATCGGGGATGTTCTCGATGTGGCCGTACTTCGCGAGCACGAGAGCCGCCGACTTCGCGCCCCAACCCTGCAGGCCGGGATAGCCATCGGACGAGTCGCCGACGAGGGCGAGGTAGTCGGGAATCGACGCGGGGGGCACGCCAAACTTGGCGATCACACCAGCTTCATCACGCGTGGTGCGGCGGAGCCGGTCCTCCTGAACAATGCGCGAGCCCTGGACGCATTGCGCCAGGTCCTTGTCGGGCGTGCAGATGCGCACCTGCGTCACGCGCGGGTCCGCCGCGGCCTTCACCGCCGCCGCACCCAACGCATCGTCGGCTTCGAACTCGACCATCGGCCAGACGCGCACGCCGTAGGCCGTGAGTGCCTCTTCGAGCAGTGGAAACTGCGCCCACAGCGCAGGCTCAATGCCCTCGCCTGTTTTGTAGCCCGGGTAAAGCTGGTTGCGAAATGACTCGATCACGTGGTCGGTGGCCACACCGACGTGCGTGGCGCCGCCGTTGACCAGGCCGCGAATGGAGGCCACGACGCCGCGCACCGCGCCCACTTCCATGCCGCTGCGGTCGTGTGCGG
>JBKJMA010000172.1:0-2750 GCA_046596505.1 Sphingomicrobium sp. | reverse complement strand
GCGCGGCTGGCGCCTAGCATCCGCTGGTCGTCGTCGAAAGCGATCATGGCGCCGCCGCCGGCATCGTCGCCGGGCAATTTGGCGATCCAGCCGCGGCGGTAGTGCGACCGGAAAATCGCTTCCTCGATCCGCCGCACGGCCTGCGCGGTGACGGCAAGCGCGATCTGATGTGCGGCACGATCGAGATCGCCGCGGCACGAGGTGATGTTGACCGCGCCGGCTAACCGCCCGGCATGGTCGAACACCGGCGCCACCGCGCAGGTGAACATCGACCATTGTTCGCGAAAATGCTCGTCGCGATGCACCAGGACCGGACGCTGCTCGGCGAGGGCGGTGCCCAGACCATTGGTGCCTTCGATGGCCTCGGAGAAGATCGAACCGGTGTAGACCTTCCACTGCCGCAGGATGGTGGCGGCCTCGCCGTCGGGCAGGCGGCTGAACAGGATGGCCGCATTGGTATCGGCGAGGTTGACGCAATAACCGGTGCCGCGCAGGGCACAATAAAGGTCGTCCAGCTCTGATGTGGCGAGGTGGATCAGGTCGTCGATCGGTTCGGCGTGGCGCTTCAGTTCGGATTGCGTCAGCGTGCGCGGTGGACCGCGGCGCGCCGGATCCAGCTTGTGATCGACAAGGCAGCGCCGCCAGGAATTGGCAATGCCCGGCTCGCCGACGACCGCCTCACTATGGGCAACCGACAGCACGCGCTCGACGTGATTGCGGGCCTCAAGGATCGCCATCGGGATTTCGCTCCCTGGACTTTGCCGAAGTTTGTCATAGCGTTGTCGGAAGTCAATCGCGCCGGCCGGGGCTCGATCCGGGCCGGGAAGAGGCAAGATGGCGGTGTTACCGAAGGACTCCCTGATCGGCCTCTTGATGGCCGGCCCGATGCGGCCGGGAAGGCTGCAATGGATCGGGTTGCGTCCGGCGCGGAGGGCGGCGGTCCAGATCCGGAACTCGGCCGCGTTGATCGCCGCTCGCGGGATCGAGGGCGATCGTTACCACACCGAACGCAACGGGCCGCGCCAGGTCACGCTTGTTGCGGCGGAAGATCTGGCGGCGATTGCGGCGTTTCTCGGTGTGCCCGAGGTTGCGCCTGAGCTGCTCCGTCGCAATCTCGTAATCCGCGGCATCAATCTGCTCGCGCTGAAGGACCGGCGGTTTCGCGTCGGTGCAACGCTGCTCGAAGGTTCCGGCGAATGCGCGCCGTGCAGCCTGATGGAGGAAGCGCTCGGGCCCGGCGGCTATAACGCGATGCGCGGCCATGGCGGCATCACCGCGCGCGTCATCGAGGGCGGCGACATCGTTGTGGGAGACATGGTCGCGCGGGTCGATGAAGCGATATAGCGCGCGATGATCAGCTGAGTTCGCATCCAGAATTACACCGGAGCGATTCAAGCCTGCTCGGCCTGGCGCGGCCATCGACCGCGCGCAGCGTGATCAAGACAGCGCGGTGAGGGGAACGGTGCACGGGAATCCGCCGCGCGCACTGTGCATGCTAATCCCGCCTCCGAGATAATGCCTTGCCGCGCTCCGCCAGCTTCACCATCATCTGCAGGACCTGGTTGGTCGGCGTGGCAATGCCGAGCTCTGCGCCCTTGCGCACCACATAACCGTTGAGGAAGTCGATCTCGCTGGGTTTGCCGCGCGAAAGATCCTGCGCGGTGGACGAGGTCTGGTTCGGCATCGCGGCGGGAATTTTCAGGATCTGCGCGGCGAGGTCGTGCGGAATGTTCACGCCGCAGCCTCGGGCGACGTCGGCGGCTTCCCGCACCGCGCTGGCGATGACATCGCGGGCGCCTTCGACCTGCATCATCGGGCCATAGGCGATGCCGGCGACCGCCGACAGCGCGTTGAAGGCGCAGTTGGTGATCAGTTTTGTCCATAGCACCGCCTCGATGTCGTCGGCGATCGTGGTGTGGATCTTGGCTGTGTTCAACATCTGCGCCAGCGCCTGGCTCGCAGGCGAAGCGCCGATCACGAGGTCGCCGCCGCCGTGATGCCGGACATGGCCCGGCCCGGCCATTTCGCTGCCGACATAGACCACCGCTGCGATGACGGGGTGGCCGGTGACGGCGCGCAGGCGCTGCGCATTGTCGACGCCGTTCTGAAAGCTGAGCAGCAATGTTGCCGGCCGCATCCGTCCGGCCAGCGAACGGCCGGCGGCTTCGGTATCGGCCGACTTCACGCAGACCAGCACGAGGTCCGGCGCGGCGAGGGCGCTGGTATCGGTCGCGGCGCCGGCGGGCAGGTGATCTTTAGAACCCTGCATGTCCAGCAGCAGGCCATGCGCGTTGATGACGTCGACATGCGGTGGACGGCCGATGAAGGTCACCTCATGTCCGTCCCTGAGCAGCAGGCCGCCGTAGTAACATCCGACGGCTCCGGCTCCGATGACCGCGACTTGCATGAGTGGCTCCTGAACTGGGATGGTGTGGTTCGCAGTAGGACACTGGACTCGAAGCCGCCGCAACGTCCAAACTCGCCGCGCACGAAGGAGCACCGCCATGACCATCATCGATTCCCAGGTCCATTCCTATGAGGCTGATACCGCGAGGCGACCTTGGGCTAGCGTGCCGAACTGGCCGGACCACGTCACCGGCGACGAGATGGTGGCGGCGATGGACAAGGTCGGCGTCGACGGCGCGATCTTCATCTCGGCGTTTTCGATGTACCGCTATGACGCCAGCTACGCCGTGGACGTGGCGCGGGCGCATCCCGGCCGGATGGCGATCGTCAAGCCGGTCGATCCT
>JBKJMA010000142.1:0-9739 GCA_046596505.1 Sphingomicrobium sp. | reverse complement strand
GATGCGCTCGATCATCGGGCTGCAGACCCCGACCGCAGGGGAAGTCGAGGTGCTCGGCGAGAATATGATCGGGCGTGACGATGTCGAGGCCAAGAACATCCGCCGCCGCTGGGGCATCCTGTTCCAGAACGGGGCCCTATTCTCGACCCTGACCGTGGCCGAGAATGTCGAGGTGCCAATCCGCGAATATTTCCCGTTCATCAAGCCGCCGCTGCTCGACGAGATCGCCGGCTACAAGATCGCGATGAGCGGGCTCGACGAGAGCGCGGCGCCGAAATATCCGTCCGAACTATCGGGCGGGATGCGCAAGCGCGCCGGTCTCGCGCGGGCGCTGGCGCTCGATCCCGAGCTGCTGTTCCTCGACGAACCGACCGCGGGGCTCGACCCGATCGGCGCGGCGGCGTTCGACGAATTGATCCGCGGGCTGCAGAAACAGCTCAACCTGACCGTGTTCCTGATCACCCACGACCTCGACACGCTCTATGCGATCTGCGACCGGGTGGCGGTGATGGCGGACCGCAAGGTGATCGCGGTTGGAACGATTCCGGAACTACTGGCTTTAGATCATCCGTGGATCCAGGATTATTTCAACGGTCCGCGCGGCCGGGCGGCGGTGGCCCACAAGGGCGCGAACGATAGTGTACATGAGGGGGCAGGCGGCATGAGCGGATTGCAGGCAAGCTGATGGAAACGCGTTCGAACCATGTGCTCGTCGGAGCGGTCGTGCTGGCGCTGCTCGCCGGTACCTTGCTGTTCACCGTGTGGCTCGCCGGACTGTCGACCAAGGCCACCAACTGCTTCGACATCTATTTCAGCCAGGGCGTCGGCGGGATCAGCAAAGGTACCGCGGTCAATTATTCGGGCGTGCCGGTCGGCGAGGTCGAGAAGATCGCGCTGCTGCCGAACCGCCCCGAATTCGTTTGGGTCCGCATCAAGATCGATGGCGAAGCGCCGGTCCTCCAGGGAACCACCGCACAGATCAAGGGGGTCGGCTTCACCGGCGCCAGCGAGATCAGCCTCGACGGTGCGGTGAAAGGCGGCAAGCCGATCGAGCAGCCCGGGCCGCAGGGCTGCCCGGTGATCCCGTCGGGCTCGGGCGGGCTCGGTGCCTTGCTCAATTCGGCGCCGGAACTGCTCGACCGTATCCAGCGGCTGACCGAGCGTCTGACCGAACTGTTGAGCGACAAGAACCAGAATTCAATCGCCGACATCCTCGAGAATTTCGACAAGACCAGCCAGATCCTGGCGGCCAAGGCGCCGCAGCTGGCGAGCGCGATCACCGATGCCCAGCTCGCCGCGCGCAACGCCGGCATTGCGGCGCAGCGCGTCGGGCAGCTCGCCGACAGCACCAACCGGCTGGTCAACGAACAGGCGACCCCGGCCGCGCAGGATTTGCGAAAAGCGATCGGATCGGTCCAGCGCGCCGCCGACAATCTCGACGCGGTCGTCGCCGACGCCAAGCCGGGGCTGAACAACTTCACCAAATCGACCCTGCCCGAAGCCAACCGCCTGGTCCACGACCTGCGCGACCTGTCGGGCTCGCTCCAGGGCTTCTCCGACCGCCTCAACCAGGGCGGCATCGGCGGGGCGCTCGGGCCGCCGAAACTGCCCGACTACAAGCCTGGAAAGCAACGCTGATGCGCCCTCTTCGCCTGACCCTGCTCGTCGTCCCCGCGTTCGCGCTCAGCGCCTGCCTCGGTGGCGGCAAGGTTCCGCCGGTGCTGCTGACGCTGGCCGCGCAGGCCCCGGCGGCGGCGGACATGAACCGCTCGGCGGGCGCTGGCCAGACCGTCACGATCGACGATCCGGTCACCCCCAAGGCACTGAAATCGGTGCGGATCCCGGCGCAGGTCGGGGATACCGCGATTGCCTATATCAAGGATGCGCAGTGGATCGACATGCCCGATCACCTGTTCCAGCAACTCGTGTCGGAAACGGTCAAGCGCACCACCAACCGCGTCGTCCTCGACCCGCGCCAGTCGTCGCTCGACCCGGGCGTGCGCGTGACCGGGACGCTCGACCGGTTCGGTTATGATTCACAGGCGGGCGCGGTCATCGTGCGCTATGACGCGGCGCTGGCGGCCACCGCCGGGGCGCGGGTCGAAACCCGCCGCTTCGAAGCCCGCGAGCCGTCGAACGGGACCAAGGACGACGTCGGCCCCGCGCTCAACCGCGCCGCCAACCGCGTCGCGACCGAAGTCGCGACCTGGATCGGCAATCACGGGTAAGCGGGGGGTTCGGGCAATCCAGCCGCGTTCGCGCGGGCATAGGCTTCGATCATCGGCCCGAGCCACTCGCGATAAGGGTCGGCGGCGCCAATTCCCTTGCGATTAATTTGCTCACGAACTTGGGAAACGCTTGCGGTCAGGACGGCGCGCTTCGCCATGTGGGGCGACAGCATGGCCTGGCTGCACTCGAGCCCGGCTGCCGCGGCCAGTCGTTCGATCTGGCGCTCGGGGTCGGTCACCAGCTTCTCGTAATGCATGATCGTGAAGCGGTCCGGATAGCGGCGCGTCCAGGACTCGAAGAGTTGGTCGTCCACCGCTAGCCGGCGGCCGATCGACTCCAGGTCCCATGCCCAGTTTACCCCGCGTGCGAAGAAGGCGCGGAAGGCCGACCAGCCGCAATCGACCGGATCGCGGCGCATCCACACGACCGGCGCGTGCGGGAACAGCGCCAGCAACAGGCCCATATATTGACTCGCCTCGAGCGACTTGTCGACGATCCGGCCGGTCGGGCCGAACCGTTCCTCGACGAGGTGAAGATAGGAGCGGACGAGCTCATCGGGGTTTCCGCCGCGGTCCAGCCAGCGCTGGAAACTCGCCGCATCGCTACCGCCGATGTCCTGCTCGATCAAGCGGAACAGTCCGAGCTCGGCGCCATCGCAGACCTCGTCGTTGCTGGCGAAAATCTGTTCGACCAGCGTCGTGCCCGAGCGCGGCAGGCCGGTGACGAAGATCATGCGGCGATGGTCGACACTGATCGAGGCGGCGGTGCGCTCGATCAACCCGGCTGGCCACTCCGCCGCGGATACAGGGACAAGCGGCGGCGCGGCGCGGGCAGCGGCGTCGATCGCGCGGCGGGCGGCCGCGCCTTGGGAGAAGACGTCGAATGCCCCGGCGTAATCGCGGCGCTGGTCGCGCGCGCGGCCGACCGCGTAAGCGAGGTTGGCGCGCTCCGCCGGATCGGCGGGCGGTGTGGCCCAAGCCTGCTCGAGCTGTTCGGCAAGCGCGGGGTGATCCGCGAGGTCCAGCGCCTCGGTCAGTGCGAGCCACGTCGGCCCCGACTGCGGGTTGGCCGTCAGCGCGTCGCGCAGGTGATGCTCGGCTGCGTCGCGATTGCCCATGTCGAGTGAAAGCGAGCCCTTGAGATAGGCATTGGCGGTGCGATCCGGGACGGTTTCGGGCAAGGTCGCCATCGCCACCCACGCGCTGTCGAGCCGACCCATCTGCGCGAGCAGGGCGGCGCGCGCGAACCGCGCCGCGGGGCTTGCCGCTTCGGCCGCGACATAGCGGTCCATCGCCTGTTCGGCCGCGCTGATTTCGCCGTTGCGCGCAAGCGCCTGAGCGACCGCCTGCCACGACCGGCCGAGCGGGGCTTCGGCGGCGATCAGGGCGAGCGCGGCGCGATTGATCGCGTGGCGATCGTTGCCCGCCAGCCCCGCCTTCAGCGCGGCGACCGCCGCATGAACGTCCATCGCCGAATTCCCGCGCAAGAAAAAGGGAGGCAGGTTGCCCTGCCTCCCCTTGTGAGTTGGTATGTGGTTGGAGGCCAGCCTTAACGACGACCGCCGAAGCGGAGCGCCCAGGTGAGCCGCGCGGCGCGCGGAGCCTGGAAGCCGGTGACGAAGCCATAATCCTTGCGGAGCGAACCGTCGTCGTTCTCGCCGAATTCGACGAAGTCGACCTTGGCCTTGGAGTTGAGCACGTTGAACACGTCGAGGCTGATCGTCGAGTTATGCAGCGCACCCGGCAGGTTGATATGTGCACCAAGATCGATGTTCTTGCTCCACGGAGCGTGGAACGCCGTCCCACGATTGACGAGGTAGCTGACCTGCGGAGTGCCGGCACCGTTGAGAACCGGATCTCCGTTATCATCGAGCTGTGGCACAGCGGTTCGACCCGATGCGACGGAAGGCTGCGAGCAATAGAATGAGGCCGAACTATAGGCCGCCGCAAAGTTTCGTGCGTCGGGATAGACACCGATGCACGAGAAGTTGCGACCCGACTGGACCGTGATGTTGGTGCCAATCGTCAGCCACGGCATCGGCTTGATGCTGCCCTGGAACTTGAAGGTGTGCTTGCGCTCGTTGGCGAGGATGCCATTGGCACCATCGACCAGACCGGGCTGGTCGAAGTCCTGCGTCAGGCCGGCGTCGTCCTGGTTGTTGTCCGACTTGACGGAGCCTTCGTAATTCCCGCGTGCCCGCTGGAGCGTGTAAGACAGGTCGAACGCATACAATCCGTTGAACGCCTTGTTCACCGTGAACTCGACCGCGTCATACTTGCGGGTGGCCTTGGGCAGGCCAAGGTCGGCTGCCTTCAGGGTCACGACAGCACACATCCGCGGATCGGCAACGCAATCACCGTCGAGGCGGACAGTGGTGTCCGAACCGGGGTTGCCGAGCACATATTGATGGAAGCCACTGAACGTGTCGGCGCAACCGGCGATCCCGGTGCGGTCGCAGTAAGCGTTGACCGCGGCGTCGATCGCGAAATCTTCGATCGTCGTCTTGAGACGGCGGTTGATGTAGCGAAGGCCGAACGTCCAGTCGTTCATCCGGTGCGTCAGGCTAAGAATCTTCTCATCCTGGTACATCGGCTTGAGGCCGGCGGCGACCAGCGTGTCGGTCGGTCCGGGAGTGCCGTCGGAGAAGACGGTTCGGCAACCCTGGCCGGCACCCGGGCCAACGTTCGGGCAGGTCGTCCGCACGCCAACTAGCCCACCGAACAGCGGTGCGCCGGTCGCGTCGAACTGCTGCCCGTTCGGAATGCCCTCGGAGTTGGACACCGCACCGCTCACGCCCGGCAGATACGCAAAGCGCTGTTCGTAAAAGGTCTCGGCCCCGCCGAGACGGATGTTGGTATTGGTCGGAACGCCGAGATAATAGCGGCCGAAGAAGGCGCTGATCTTGGTCTTCTTGTCACCGAAGACGTCGAACGAAGCACCGAGGCGGGGCGCCCACTGGTTCTTCTGGTCGATGAACTTTTTACCGGTGAGGCTGAAGTTCTCGTAGCCGTCGTTGCGGATACCGAGCTGCAGGTTGAGGCGGTTGTTGAACAGGTCCCAGCTGTCCTGGGCGTAATACGCCTGCTGCTTGCTGACGAACGAACCGTTGTTGATATAGGTCCGGGCGCGGATATAATTTGGCGTGAAGCGATAAATGCGGCCGCCGGTGTAAAACAGCGAGTCCTGCGACTTGAGGTCTTCACGGTCGACGCCGAAGCGGAAGTGGTGCTTGCCCAGCAGCGACACGTAAACGTCGGCGTCGACGCGATAGACCTTGCGCTGATCCTGGCCGGTTTCCGGCGCAAGCGGTACGCCCGAGACAGAACCGACGGTCGTGATCGAGCCGGTGAGGGTCGACTGGATGATCGGCCTGCCGATGCCCGCGACGACGTCGTTGCGCTCATAATTGTTGATGCCGAACAGGCCCGAGAGGGTGAACCACTTGGCGAACTGGCCGGTGTACTGGATGATGTAGTTCTTGCCGCCGACCTTTTGGTCCTCGGTGCCGATGCTGCCGCGGGTCGGGTTGCCGAGCGCATCGACCGGATTGTAGCGGGTGAAGACGTGGCGCGTGTCGCTCCAGAAGGTGCCTTCGAGACGCTGGCCGGCGATCGGCAGGAAGTCGATCTTCGCACCGAAGAAGGGCGAAGTCGAATTCGAGTCGAAGCGATACCCGCCCGACGGGCTGGTGTCGCGGCTCACCGAATAGCGCGGGGAGTAAAGCGCGTAGGCGAACAAATGGTCCTTTACGATCGCACCCGACGCATAGAAGTTCGCGCTGATGTTATTGCGATAATCATTGTCGTTGCGGTTCTTCAGGAGCCCCGTCGAATTGCGGAAGGTGTTCGGCGAATTGCTTTTGAAGGCATTCGGCGAGAAGGTGATGACCGAGCCATATTCGAAATTATTCGAGCCCGACTTGGTCACCGCCGAGGTGACGCCCCCCAGGGCGCGACCATATTCGGCGGTCCAGCCACCGGTCTTGACGTCGAAGGTGCGGTAGAATTCAAACGGCACCAGGCTGTTGCCGACCAGCGTGCGGAAGTTGGTCGTGTTGAGGCCGTTCACGTAATAGCTGTTCTCGGCGATCGTGGCGCCGCCGAACGAAACGCAGTCCGAGCAGTCGGCAAAGCCGGTGTCGCCCGGGTTGGTCCCAGGCGCGAGCAGGATCAGGCCAGTCTGGCTGCGCGCGATCGGGATGTTCGCGACAACCTTGCTAACGTCGAGCGTGAGGCCAGTGGTGGTCTGCGAAAAGTCGTTGGTCTGGGTACGGCGCCCCGTGACGACGATTTCGTTACCGGTCCCGGTCGGCACGGTCGCCGCGGAAGCAGCAGCGGCACTGTAGGCGAAGCTGTTCGTCGCGCCCGCCGTGACCGAGACCGAGGGATCGTCGACCGTCTCGCCGCCAGCGCCGCGAATGCTCACCCTGTAAGTGCCGGTGGGCAGGAGGGTGAAGTCGAAGCGGCCGTTCGCATCGGTCGTCGTCGTGCGGGTGAAGCCTTGCTCGTTCGACTGAAGCATCACCTTCGCGTTGGCCAGCGGAGCACCCGCCGGGTTGGTGACGTTGCCCTGGAGCGACCCGCGGGTATAATCCTGAGCGCTCGCCGGGGTGGCGACGATCATGCTTGCGGTGAGCCCCGCGCCGAGGATCGCCAGCGCTTGCAGCGCGGCTGTCGCCCGAAGGTTCGACTTCTTCATTTCATTCTCCCGGAGTGGACGGCCCTCAAAGCCGTCGCAAAAGTTGCGGGCGTCGGAACGCCCTTGAGGGAGACTTTGGCCGGGAGTCGGGGTCGCTGTAAAGTTACGCGCGCAACGGCTTATGCGTTTATGACCTTGGTGTGTCAGTTGCGACACAGTCGCAATCGGGCGCCCGCACAACAGCTTATAGCGCTGCGCCGGCCCGCCTTTCGCCCTCGAGACTCGCCGCCGCATCGGCATAGGCCTCCTGCCGCGCGACGCTCCAGTAGCGCAGCTGGTCGAGCGGAATTCGCACGCCGGTCACCGCACAACGGACAAAATCGCCGTGCGCCAGCAGGCGGAATGTGCCGGCGAGATAATGGAGGCGTGCCTCGCGTCCGCCCTGGTTCAGCAACATTGAACGTCGATCCGCATCTTGATCAATCTCCGGTGTCGAACAGCCCCGCTTGGGGTGCGACATAGGGGCGCGGGCGCTTGCGCTCAAGCCGGGCGGGGGGCGGTGGCACGGCAACGTCGCCGCCGTCGACCGTCACCGCGACCTCGACCTCGCCGTCGGCAAAGCGCAGGCTGAGCGCGGCGGCGGCCCGCGCCGCGTCCGCGCTCAACAACGTGCGGCCGTCCCGCGTCGTGACTCGGGCAAAGCCGCGCGACAGCGGCCGGTCGGGGTGAACCAGCCCGGCCATCTGCCACAACGCGGCGAGTCGCTCGGCGGATCGCTCGATCTTTTGCTCGACCAACTCCCTGCGCAGGCGCGGCGCTATTCCGGCAAGGTCGGCCCGCGCATGACCGGCGCGCGCGGCGAGTGCCCGGGGCAGCCGGTCGCCAAGCTCGTCGAACCGCTGGCGGGGGAGCGCGATCAGCGCGGCGGGCTCGGGCAGGCGGCACGCGGTCAGCGCCAGCCGTTCCCTCGCCCGCTCGGCCCCGCGCGACAAACATCTTCGACTCCGCGCCGAATATTCGTCGAGCAGCGCGACGAGGTCGGCGCGCACCGGCACCGCCATCTCCGCCGCGGCGGTCGGGGTCGGCGCGCGGCGGTCGGCGGCATGGTCGATCAGCGTGGTGTCGGTCTCGTGCCCGACCGCCGAGATCAGCGGGATGGTCGAAGTGGCGGCGGCGCGGACCACTTCCTCTTCGTTGAATGCCCACAAATCCTCGATCGACCCGCCACCACGCGCGACGATCAGCAAGTCTGGCCGATCTGGCCCGTGCATCGCGCCGAACCCGCGAATCGCGGCGGCGACCTTGGCCGCGGCCCCCTCCCCCTGCACCGGCACCGGCCACACGATCACCCGGGTCGGGCAACGGTCGGCGAGGCGGTGGAGGATGTCGCGGATCACCGCCCCGGTCGGCGAGGTGACCACCCCGATAATGCGCGGCAGGAACGGCAGCGGGCGCTTGTTCGCCTCGTCGAACAGCCCCTCGGCGGCGAGCGCGCGGCGGCGCTTGTCGAGCAGCGCCATCAACGCGCCCTCGCCGGCGAGCTCCATCCGGTCAATCACCAGCTGGTATTTCGATCGCCCCGGGTAAGTGGTCAGCCGGCCCGACGCGATGACCTCGGCGCCATCCTCGGGGCGAAACGCAAGGTTCGCCGCCTGGCCCCGCCACAGCACCGCGTCCATGACCGCATTCTCGTCCTTCAACGACATATAGCAATGGCCCGAGGCGTGGCGCTTCCAGCCCGAGATCTCGCCGCGCACGCGGACATGGCCGAACGCGCCTTCGACCGTCCGCTTGAGCGCGCCCGACAATTCGCTGACGCTGAACGGGGGCGCGTTGTCGCCCGGCTTGTGCTGCGCTAACAGTGCGGGTGTGACGTCGTCGGGCATGAATATCCTGTTGCTGGGATCGGGTGGGCGTGAAGATGCGCTGGCATGGCGGCTGGCGCAATCGCCAAGCTGCGCCCGATTGATCGCGGCGCCGGGCAATCCGGGGATTTTGCGCTGGGCCGAGTGCGTCGCACTCGATCCGTGCGATCCGGCGGCAGTGGTCGATCTGGCGAAAGCCGAAGCGATCGACCTCGTCGTCGTCGGCCCCGAGGCGCCGCTGGTCGCCGGAGTCGGCGATGCCTTGCGCGCCGCCGGGATTGCGGTGTTCGGCCCCAACGCCGACGCCGCCCGGCTGGAGGGCTCCAAGGGATTCACCAAGGATCTGTGCGCCGCGAACGACATTCCGACCGCGGCTTACGTTCGGGTCGACACGGTCGGCGACGCGCTCGCCGCGCTCGACCGGTTCGCGATCCCGGTGGTGATCAAGGCCGACGGGCTGGCGGCGGGCAAGGGCGTGACCGTCGCCCTGACCCGCGCCGAGGCGGTCGACGCGATTACGCGCTCCGGCGACGGCCCGATGGTCATCGAGGAATTTCTCGAGGGCGAGGAGGCAAGCCTGTTCGCGCTGGTCGACGGCGCCCACACGATCGCCTTCGCCTCGGCGCAGGACCACAAGCGGGTCGGCGAGGGCGATACCGGGCCGAACACCGGCGGGATGGGCGCCTACTCCCCGGCCCCGGTGCTGACCCCCGAACTCGAGGCGCGGGCGATGCGCGAGATCGTCGAGCCGACCGCACGGGCGATGGCGGCGGCGGGAACCCCGTTCTGCGGCGTGCTGTTCGCCGGGCTGATGCTGACCCGCGATGGCCCCAGCCTGATCGAATATAATGTCCGCTTCGGCGACCCCGAATGCGAGGCGATCATGGCGCGAATCACCGGCGATTTCGCGGCCTTGCTCCACGCCGTTGCGACCGGCGCCGATTTTGCTGCCCCCGCGTTGCTCGCCGACACGGCGATCACGGTGATCATCGCCGCCGACGGTTACC
>JBKJMA010000129.1:0-2754 GCA_046596505.1 Sphingomicrobium sp. | reverse complement strand
GCGGTCAAGGGCGCACACTTCATCCAGCTCGCCTGCCAGCGCCGTATCCCCTTGCTGTTCCTGCAGAACATTTCGGGCTTCATGGTCGGCGGCAAATATGAGGCCGAAGGCATCGCCAAGCATGGCGCCAAGCTGGTCACCGCGGTCGCCACCGCGCAGGTGCCAAAAGTGACGGTGCTGATCGGCGGCAGCTTCGGGGCCGGCAATTACGGCATGGCCGGGCGCGCTTATTCGCCGCGGTTCCTGTTCAGCTGGCCCAACAGCCGGATCAGCGTGATGGGCGGCGAGCAGGCGGCGTCGGTGCTGGCGACCGTCCACCGCGACGCCGACGGCTGGACCCCCGAGCAGGTCGAAGCCTTCAAGCAACCGATCCGCGACGATTATGAAGCGCAGGGCAACCCGTGGCACGCCACCGCGCGGCTGTGGGACGACGGCATCATCGACCCCGCGCAAACGCGCGACGTGCTGGGCCTCGCGCTAGCCGCCTCCCTCAACGCCCCCATCCCTGAACGCGCGTCGTTCGGCGTTTTTAGGATGTAGGGGCGACCAATGCTTTCGATATTACTCATAATGGCCGCGCAATCAGCGTCCAATGGCCTCCCCCCCGCACAGGCTCTCCCGCCACCGACGGGCAACGATCAGGCGGTGCTCTCGCCAATCAACGCACTCCTCGCCTCCTTCGGCGCGGGGGATGCAGCGGGGATGCTTCGCCAAGTCTATCCTGACGGCCGGGTGACGGCGACCGGAACTCGTGTCAGTTCAAGCGGTCTCCGTCAGCAAAGCTGGGTGCAGTTCGTCGAGCGTATAACGCCGGACGGGCGCTTTGAGGAAACGATCAGCGATCCGGCGATCGAAATCGACGGCGACGCCGCTTTGGTGTGGGCACCGTTCGTCGTCCGCGTAAACGGCAAGGTTAGCAATTGCGGTTTCGATCATTTCGACCTCGTCCGCGACGACGGCAAATGGAAAATCATGAACCTGACCTTCTCGTCCCGCATCAAAGGATGCCCTACATTATGACCCGTACCGACTGGACCCGCGACGAGCTTCGCGCCCTCTTCGACCTGCCGTTCACCGAGCTCGTCCTCACCGCCGCCGAGGTCCACCGCGCCCACCACGCCCCGGGCGAGGTGCAGCTGTGCACCCTGCTCTCGATCAAGACCGGCGGCTGTCCCGAGGATTGCGGCTATTGCTCGCAGTCGGCCTCCGCCAACTCAGGGCTCAAGGCCGAGAAATTGATGGGTGTCGATGCGGTGCTCGCCGCCGCTGCCGAGGCCAAGGCCGCCGGCTCGCAGCGCTTCTGCATGGGGGCCGCGTGGCGCGAGCCCAAGGATCGCGACATGGCGGCGGTGTGCGACATGGTCGCTGGCGTCAAGGCGATGGGGCTGGAGACGTGCATGACATTGGGCATGTTGACCGGCAACCAAGCGCGCGCGCTGAAAACTGCCGGCCTCGATTATTACAACCACAACATCGACACCTCGCCCGAACATTATGGCGACATCATCACTACGCGGACGTTTCAGGAGCGCCTCGACACGCTCGAGGAAGTCCGCGCCGCCGGCATGGCGGTATGCTGCGGCGGGATCGTCGGGATGGGCGAGACGCGCGAGGACCGCGTCGGCTTCCTCCATGCGCTGGCCACCCTGCCGCGCCACCCCGAGAGCGTCCCCGTCAACGCGCTCGTGCCAATCCGCGGCACCGTCCTCGGCGACCTCCTCGCCGACACGCCGATGGGCAAGATCGACGACATTGAGTTCGTCCGCACCGTCGCCATCGCGCGCATCACCATGCCACGCTCGATGGTCCGCCTCTCGGCCGGCCGCGAGAGCATGAGCGAGGCCACGCAGGCGCTGTGCTTCATGGCCGGCGCCAACTCGATCTTCACCGGCGACAAACTCCTCACCACCGCCAACGCCGGCGACAGCAAGGACGCGGCCTTGCTTGCCAAGCTCGGCCTCAAGCCGATGCAGGCCGAGGAGCCGATGCGCGCGATGGCCGCTGCCGAATGATCGCCTCGCTGCTCATCGCCAACCGCGGGGAGATCGCGTGCCGCGTCATCCGCACCGCGCGCAGGATGGGCATCCGCACCGTCGCGGTCTATTCCGACGCCGACGCCAGGGCGCTCCACGTGCGCATGGCCGACGAGGCGGTGCATATCGGCCCGTCGCCGGCGCGCGAATCCTATCTCGTCGGGGACAAGATCATCGCCGCCGCCAAGGCGACCGGGGCCGAGGCGATCCACCCCGGCTATGGCTTCCTGTCCGAGAACGCCGACTTCGCGCAGGCGGTTCTCGACGCCGGGCTGATCTGGGTCGGCCCGCGCCCCGCCAGCATCCGCGCGATGGGGCTCAAGGACGCCGCGAAGCAGCGCATGATCGACGCCGGCGTGCCGGTCACCCCGGGTTACCTCGGCGCCGACCAGACTCCCGCCACTCTCGCCGCCGAAGCCGCCAAGATCGGCTATCCGATCCTGATCAAGGCGGTCGCCGGTGGCGGCGGCAAGGGGATGCGCCGGGTCGAGGCCCCCGCCGACTTCGCCGACGCGCTCGCCTCGTGCCAGCGCGAGGCCGCTTCGTCGTTCGGGGATGACCGCGTCCTCCTCGAAAAATACATCCTCTCGCCGCGCCATATCGAGGTGCAGGTGTTCGGCGACAAGCACGGCAACGTCGTCCATCTGTTCGAGCGCGACTGTTCGCTCCAGCGGCGTCATCAAAAGGTCATCGAGGAAGCCCCTGCGCCGGGCATGGATGC
>JBKJMA010000115.1:0-6338 GCA_046596505.1 Sphingomicrobium sp. | reverse complement strand
CTTGCCGGCTTCATCAACCCACGTTCGCCCAATCCGGCGGTTAATCCGCATGATCCGAGCGTGCGACCGCTGCAAGTCGGCTTCTTCAACGACATCCAGCGCCGGGATCGGCAGATCGCGGCTTATGGCGAAGCTTCGTTCGATATTATCCCGAAGCAGCTGACGGTCACCGCCGGTGCGCGCTACTATGATGAACAAGCGTCGATCAATGGATCGTCCAACACAAGTTTCGGTTCCGGCGGACGCGGCATTTATAACCCGGTCACCGGCACCTACAGCGTTTCGCCCACGGCGACGCCTTATTACGGGATCAGCGCCAATCTTAACACGCTGCTCAAGGATGTTTCGCCGGCAAAATATTCTGGCGTACTGCTTAAGGGCAATGTCACCTACAAATTTGGTGGTGGATCGCTGGTTTACGGGACTTATTCGGAAGGGTTCCGTCCGGGCGGCTTCAACCGGCGACCGTGCAGAGTGCCAAGCGGATGCACCGCAGCGGAGTTTGCGGCGTTGGCGGTTTACGTCCCCGACACTGTCAAGAATTATGAGATCGGGACGAAATTAGCGCTGCTCGATCACTCGCTGCAGATCAACTTGGCCGCTTACCAGATCGACTGGTCGAACATCCAGATGACGGTGTTCGATCAGAATATCTCGAACCAGACGTTCACGACGAACTTAACCGATGCGCGGATCAAGGGAGTCGAGGGCGATATTACGTGGCGGGCAACGCGGGACCTGACATTCAACGGCGCTTTTTCGTACAATGACTCGAAGCTGACCAAGTATCGCAAGAACACGGTCGTGCTTCTTCCGATTGGCAGTCCGCTGGCGCTCAGCCCGAAATTCCAGTTCAACGTCCGCGGGCGCTACGAAAAGGAAATGGCATCAGGGCTGCGGCCGTTCATCCAGGGCGCATTCCACCATGTCGGCAAGAGCATTTCGTCCGACATTTCCAACGTGGACATCCGGTACCAGTCGTATAATCCGAGCTTGGGTTATGTCACGAGCATCCCGGTCACCTACAATGGTGTGACGGTAAAGCCGGGCGATGTAGTCGTGCCGATCCCGGTTTCGCAGAATCAAGCTGCTTACAGTACTTACAGCGCGTCGATCGGCGTGTCGAAAGACCAGTGGTCGATCGAACTGTTCGGCGAGAATCTGAGCGATGCCCGGCCGCAACTGTACGTCAGCGGCAACGACGGGACCAACCGCATCACTACCTCTCGGCCCCGTACAATCGGCTTGCGCGTATCGACGAAAATCTAGATCGTGCGTCGTGGGACCCCCTCCCTCATCCGAGGGAGGGGGTTTCGCTTAAGGATTTTTGAATGACGCTGACGGCGCAGGGTTCGACGGATAGCGAAGATCGGCTCCACCGCGCCAAGGGATTGTTGCAAAACGGGAAGTTCGCCGAGGCAGGAGCGCTGTGCGAGCAGGTCCTCGATCGTGAGCCGCAGCATCGCGATGCGCTCTACACCGCCGCGGTAGCGCAGCGTTATGGCCGGCATTATGGCGAGGCATTGCTGCTGGTCGGTCAGTTGATCGAGCTCGATCCGACCTATGGGCGGGCCTTCCAGGAACGCGGGCACATCTATCGCGACATCGGTGATGCCGAGCGGGCACTGACCGCCTATCAGGTCGCGGTCAGCCATAACGGGGCATTGGCTGTAAGCTGGCAAATGCTCGCCGACCTTCATCTCGCCGCCGGGCGCCGCGACGCCGCGGACCATGCGTCGGCGCAGTATCTGCGGCTGGCGGATATGCCGCCGGAATTGCTTGGTGTGGCGAGTGCGATCGAGGAGGGTCGGCTGTTCGACGCGGAACGGTTGTGCCGCGCTTATCTCCAGACTCATGGGCATGAGGTCGAAGCGATGCGGCTGCTGGCCCAGATCGGGACCAAGTTCAACGTGCTCGATGAGGCCGAATTCCTGCTCGAATCCTGCGTCGTCCTCGAGCCCGATTTCCTGCTTGCGCGCTATGATTATGTCGACGTACTCAACAAGCGGCAGAAGTTTGAGCGGGCGCTCGAGCAGGCGACGGAATTGAGGAGCAAGGACCCCGGCAACGCCCAGGTCGAAATGCTCTATGCCAACGAGAATCTGTTGCTCGGCAATTTCGACGAGGCGCTTGGTATTTACCAAAGCCTGCTGGCGAAGACCCCCAATAGCCCCGGCATCAACCTGACGCTCGGCCATGCGCTCAAGACAGTCGGCAAACAGGAGGAGGCAATCGCTGCCTATCGCCGCGCCTATACGGTGAAACCCGAGCTCGGCGATGCCTACTGGAGCCTGGCCAACCTCAAGACCTATCGGTTCGATGATGGCGAGATCGCGCAGATGCGCGCGGCGGAGGATGCGGCCCCGACGCGGTTGTCGGATCGCTATCATTTGTGTTTCGCGCTGGGCAAAGCGCTCGAGGATCGCGGCGATTACGCCAAGTCGTTCGACTATTACGAGCGCGGCAATCGGTTGAAGCGCGACGAACTGAAGTACGACTGGCGGCGGATTTCGGGGGAAATCGACCTGCAGGTCGAGCATGTCGGTGCGGCGCTGCTGGACTCGAAGCGCGGCTCGGGAAGTTCGGCGCGCGACCCGATCTTCATCGTCGGGCTGCCGCGCGCGGGATCGACGCTGATCGAGCAGATCCTCGCGTCGCATTCCCAGATCGAGGGCACGATGGAACTGCCCAACATCCTCGCACTGGCGCACAAGCTGGACGGGCGGCGACGGGTCGGGGACGAAGCACGGTATCCGGGCAATCTCGGCGAACTTACGAAAGACGAACTGACCGGTTTCGGCGACGCCTATGTCCGCGACACGATGATCCATCGCAAGGCGGAAACGCCCTATTTCATCGACAAGATGCCGAACAATTTCCGGCACCTTGGCCTCATTCACATGATCCTGCCCAATGCGAAGATCATCGACGCGCGGCGTGGGGCGATGAGTTGCTGTTTCAGCGGGTTCAAGCAATTGTTCGCCGAAGGGCAGGAGTTTACATACGGCCTTGAGGAAGTCGGCCATTATTATCGCGACTATGTGCGGTTGATGGACCATTGGGATGCGGTCCTTCCCGGCAAGGTCCTGCGTGTCGATTACCACGACGTGGTGACCGATCTCGAAGCGCAGGTGCGCCGCCTGCTCGACTTCATCGGCGTGCCGTTCGAACAGGGATGTGTTGATTTCCACGCCAACGAGCGCGCGGTCCGGACCGCGAGTTCGGAGCAGGTGCGGCAGCCGATATTTCGAAGTGGACTGGATCAGTGGGAAAATTATTCGCCCTACCTCGATCCATTGCGAACTGTTCTGGGGCCTGAACTCGTCAATATGTAGCTGTGAAGGACGGAAATATGGCCAGTGTAATTGCGGCTGGGGCTGAACGCGACACGACGTTCAAACTGCGCTGGTACGTCTTGTTCATCACGATGCTGGTCTACACGATCAATATCGCCGATCGCTACGTGATGTCGACGGTGCTGGAACCAATCCGCCTCGAGCTCAAGCTGAGCGATGGCGGGATCGCCTTTTTGACGGGTGTGTCGCTGGCGCTGTTTTACGTAACGATGGGTATTCCGCTGTCATGGGTTGCCGACCGCTATAATCGCAAGAATTTGCTCGCGGCGTCGATCGCCGCATGGTCGGTCATGACGACAATGTGTGGCTTGTCGCGCGGCTATTCGCAGCTGTTGCTGGCGCGGATGGGGGTCGGCATCGGCGAGGCGGGCGGGACGCCGGCGTGCACTTCCATCGTTGGCGATTATTTTCCGGCGGACCGGCGGCCGATGGCGATGACCATCTTCGCGCTCGGTGCGCCAATCGGGGCGTGGCTTGGTGCCGATATGGCGGGCGCAGTGGCGAGTGCCTATGGCTGGCGTGCCGCCTTCCTCGTACTTGGCGTGCCCGGCGTGGTGCTCGCTCTGATCGTCTATTTCACCGTTAAGGAGCCCAAGCGCGGCCAGCTCGACGCGGTCTCAGAAAGCTCCGCCCCGACGTTGATGGAGAGCCTCAGGTTCATCCGTTCGCAGAAAGCGGCATTTCATGTGATCATGGGCAGCGGTGTGTCGGCGCTATGGGGCTGGGGCCTGATGTGGTTTACGCCGACCTTCATCCAGCGGACTTACCATCTTGACGTAGGGTCGGCGGGGGCAATCGTCGGGCCGATCCACCTCGTCATGGGAATTTCGGCTTCGCTGCTGACGGCGTGGCTGCTCGCGCGGCCGGCGTTCGTCGATCCGCGCCGGATTGTCTACCTGCTCGGCGCGGTAACGGCGGTGGCGACCGTCCCATCGATTATCGCCTATTACACCCACTCTCTCCCGCTCGCGACGGCGATGTGGTGGATCTTCATTCCGGCGATCTATTTCTACATCGGGCCGGCATTCGCGCTTGGCCAGAACCTGGCACCGCCGCGGATGCGGGCGATGTTCACCGCGATCGCGCTGCTTGTCGCCAATGTCTTCAACCTGATCGTTGCGCCGCAAGTGGTGGGATGGATGAGCGACTATTTTGCCGGACCAGCCGGCGCCGACGCGGCGTCGCTGCGGATTGCGCTGCTGATCCTCGCGCCGACGGGCTTCTGGGCGGCGTTCCACTATTTCGCGGCGGCCAGGACGATCGTTGCCGACCAGGAGCGGGCGGTCGGGCATGTCTGATATGTTGCGATCATATATCGCGGGCGAGTGGGTTCTGCCGCAAACTTCGACGGCGACGGTCGACGCGGTCAACCCGGCGACCGAGGAACGTATCGCGACCATCGCCCTGTGCGGGCCCGACGATGTCGACCGTGCGGTCGAGGCCGCGCGCGCGGCGTTCCAATCGTACAGCGCCATGCCGCTCGACAAGCGGATTGGCCTGGTCGAGCGGCTGATCGCTGTGTTTCAGCGGCGCTACGACGAAATGGTGCAAGCGATCTCAAGCGAAATGGGCGCGCCCTATGACCTTGCGCACGACGCGCAGGCCGAATGTGGTCCCGGCCATCTTGGTGAGACGATCAAGGCGGCGCACGCGATGGAGTGGGAGACGCCGATCGGCGGCAAGGCCATGCTGGTTCATGAGCCGATCGGGGTGTGCGTGCTGATCACGCCGTGGAACTGGCCGATGAACCAGATCGCGGCAAAGGTCGGGCCGGCGCTGGTGGCGGGTTGCACGATGGTTCTCAAGCCGAGCGAAATGGCGCCGTTGTCGGCCCAGCTTTTCGCTGAGTTCGTCGACGAGGCGGGGTTCCCGGCGGGGGTGTTTAACATGCTCCACGGCACCGGTGCGGCGATCGGCGATGCGCTGACCAGCCATCCGCAAGTCGACATGGTGTCGTTCACCGGATCGACCCGAGCCGGCATCCAGATCGCCAAGTCCGCAGCCGACACGGTCAAGCGCGTGTCGCAGGAGCTTGGCGGAAAGTCGCCGAACATCGTCTTTGCCGACGACGCGCTAGAGGCGGCGGTTACGCGCGGCGTGCTGCATTGCTTCGGAAACAGCGGCCAGTCGTGCAACGCACCGACGCGAATGCTGGTCGAAGCGTCGGCGTATGACGAAGCGGTGGCGATCGCGCGGCGGGTGGCGGAGAAGGTCACGCTCGGCGATCCGACGGCGCGAGGCGCGCATCTTGGCCCGGTCGCGAGCAAGGCGCAATATGACAAGATCCAGCGGCTGATCGAGGTTGCGATCGATGAAGGTGCGACCCTGGTTGCCGGCGGACCCGGACGAGCGGAAGGCTTTGAGCGGGGGTATTTCGCCCGGCCGACGGTGTTCGCCAATGTCACCAACGACATGACGATCGCGCGCGAGGAAGTGTTCGGGCCGGTGCTGGTGATGATCGCGTTCAAGGATGAGGCCGACGCCATCGAGATCGCCAACGACACGCCCTATGGCCTTGCCGCCTATGTCCAGAGCCTCGACCTCGACCGCGCCCGGCGGGTCGCGCGCCAGCTCCGTGCCGGGAGCGTCAATCTCAATGGCGGCGGGCAGGATTATTGCTCGCCGTTCGGGGGCTACAAGCAGTCGGGCAATGGCCGCGAGTGGGGCGAATGGGGTCTCCATGACTTCCTCGAGGTCAAGGTCATGAACGGCTATTCGGCGTGAAGCCCGCGCCGTGAAGCTGACCGACATCGAGACGTTCGTGGTCGGCAATCCACCGCCCCACTTCGGCGGGCGCTATTTCGTGTTCGTCAAGCTGACTACCGACGGCAATGTGTCGGGGATCGGCGAGGCCTATTGCGTACCGTTCGATCCGCACCTCGTCGCGAAGATGATCGAGGATGTGTTCGATCGCTATGCGCGCGGGCAGGATCCGCATGACATCGAGACGCTGTGGCGGCGGGTTTATTCCAGCGGCTTCAC